>JBJTRZ010000356.1:0-6484 GCA_046076415.1 Armatimonadota bacterium | reverse complement strand
CCGAAGGGCCCGCTCGACTTCACGATGAAGTCGATCGAGGGCAAGGACGTCAAGCTCGGCAAGTACCGCGGCAACGTCGTCCTGATCGTGAACACCGCGAGCAAGTGCGGTCTGACCCCGCAGTACGCCAAGCTCGAGGAGCTCTACAAGAAGTACAAGGACAGGGGGCTGCGCATCCTCGCGTTCCCGGCCAACAACTTCGGAGCGCAGGAGCCGGGCACCGATTCCCAGATCAAGGAATTCTGCTCGCTCAACTACAAGGTGTCGTTCGACCTCTTCAGCAAGATTTCGGTGAAGGGCGACGACATCCATCCGCTGTACAAGCATCTGACCACGTTGCCCAAGGTGGGTGGCGACATCGATTGGAACTTCGCCAAGTTCCTCGTGGATCGCAAGGGGAATGTGGTCGCGCGGTTCAAGGCGCCGACCGATCCGCTCTCCGACGATGTGGTCAAGGCGGTCGAGGAAGCGCTCGCCACGAAATAGCGACCGATTGCGGTCGAAAATGGAAGGCCCGACCGGCGATGCCGGTCGGGCCTTCGTGTTTTCGGGAGGGAAGGCACGTTGCCGGGGGGAATCAGCCCTCATGCAAAACCCCGATCCGTGGGGCGGCCTGAAGATCGGGGTCGCCACCTACACGTTGCGTTCGCTCCCGCTCGACGCCGCGCTCAAGGCGATGCGGCGCCTCGAGGTGCGGTGGGTCTCGATCAAGGATGTTCATTTGGCGCGCCGGACGTCCACCCAGGAGCGGCGCGACATCGTGGCCCGTTTCCGCGCGGAGGGCATCGAGCCGCTCAGTGTCGGCAATGTCGGGCTTCCGACCGACGAGGCGGGGATTCGGGACGCCTTCGTTTACGCGAAGGAGATCGGTGTTTCCACCATGGTGTGCGCGCCGCGCCCCGAGTCGATGCCGATCCTCGACGCCATGGTGAAGGAATTCGACCTGCGCCTCGCCATCCACAACCACGGACCCGAGGACAAGTTTTTCCCGACCCCGCAGTCGGCCTACGATGCGGCGCGGCGCTTCGACAAGCGCATCGGCCTGTGCATCGACGTGGGGCATACCGCCCGGGCGGGGGTGGATCCCGCAAAGGCCATCCGGGACCTGCGCGATCGGGTGTACGATATCCATCTCAAGGACATCTCCGACATCACGCCCAAGGGCTCTCCCATCGAACTTGGGCGGGGTGCGCTCGATCTGCCGGGGATCTTGGCGAGCCTGCGCGCGATCCGCTTCGAGGGCCTGGTGGGTATCGAGTATGAAAAGGACGGCAACGATCCGGTGCCGGGTCTTTCGGAGTCGATGGGTTACCTGCGGGGCATCTGCAGGACGCGCCGTTAGCCGGGAGCGCGTTCAGATCCGGCCCGGCGGTCGGGCTCCGGTTCCGGTTCTGCCCGTGAGCGCGTCGCCGAGATCGCGGCGCGCGCGTTCCGCGGCGAGTTGCAGCCTCCGTACGACGAGGGGGCGATCTTCCGCGCGATCGTGGCGCTCCGCCGGGTCGGTGCGCAGGTCGTACAGGCCTCCGGTGGTCGCCACATTCCGGTATTTGCCGGGCTTGCCGTCGCGGCCCGGCACTTGCCCGTCCATGGTTCGGTAGGTGTGCGGGAGGACGAGTTTCCAGTCGCCGATACGCACGGCGTGCAGCTCGTTGGTTTGGTAGTAATGCCAATACTCCCGGGCCACCTGCGGGCGGTTCGGATCGCTCAACCACGGGCCTAAATCCCGTCCGTCGATGATCCGATCGGGCAATCGGACGCCGAGTCGGCGTGCGAGGGTCGGCAACAGGTCGATGGTCATCGCCGCTCCGTCGTGGACCGACCCGGCGGGGATGGTGCCGGGTTGGGTGGCCACGAAGGGTACGCGGATGCCTCCCTCCCAGACCGTGCCCTTGCCTTCGCGGAGCCCGCCGCTCGAGCCCGCATGGTCGCCGTAACTCAGCCACGGTCCATTGTCGCTGGTGAAAATGAACAGCGTGTCCTCCGCGATTCCGAAACGATCCAGGTCGCGATGGATCGCCCCGGCGAGGGCGTCGATCTCGCGCAGCACATCCCCGTACGGCCCACGTCCGCTTGCGCCGCGAAACCGCGGTCCGGGAAACAGCGGAACATGGGGCATCGGCAGCGGAACATACAGCAGGAACGGGTGATGGCGATGCCTGCGGAGGAAGTCGAGGGCACGGTTGCCGATTTCGCCGGTCATGCGGGACTGGTCGTCGGGCGTGGTGTCCGGGCGCACGATGCGGTCGTTCTCGAACGTTGGGAGCGGAGGGTAGGCCTTCGGTGCTTCCGGATGCCGCGGCCACATATCGTTGGAGTAGGGAATGCCCCACCACTGGTCGAAGCCGTGGCGCGTGGGAAGGAATGCCGGATGGTGCCCGAGATGCCATTTGCCGAAGCAGGCCGTGGCGTATCCGCGGGATTTGGCGACGTCCGCGAGCGTGGTTTCGCTTGGGTCGAGCCCGTGGCGGGCATCGGGTCCCAGGGCACCGTGGATTCCCAATCGATTGGCGTAGCAACCGGTGAGCAGCGACGCTCGGGAGGCGGAGCAGACTGGTTGGGAAACCAGGAACGAGGTCCAGCGGGTGCCTTCGGCCGCGATGCGATCGAGGTTCGGGGTCGCGCCGGGCGGACCGCCGGTGCAGGAGAGGTCGCCGTAGCCCAAGTCGTCGGCGAAGAGGATCACCACATTGGGTAGGCGAGGGGCGCGCGGCATGGGGAGAATGTACCATCGCCGTGCGGACTCGGATCGAGACGATGTGCCCAACGGACCAAAAGGAGCTCTCGGATGAAGCGTGCGTTTGCATTCCTCGGTGCGGCCACCCTCGCAGGCATGGCGGCTGGTTGGTCCGCGCCGGAAGACCCCGAGGCGCTGTCGTGGGTGGTGGTGCGACCGGAGGCGCTCCACCGGGTGACCAAGGTCCCGCATCGCATGGCGGACTCCACGGCGGCGCTTTGCCGGATCAGCTTCAACCTGAATCCGCACGAGGGCGATCGCGATCCCGCGTTCTGCCTGGTGTACACCACACCCGACGCGAAGGGGGTCATGACGTCGGGCAAGGGCCGGTACCCGCGGGGTGCGGTGATCGTGAAATCGAAGCTGGCGGGAGAGAAATCCTCGGACGTGCTGCTGTACACCACGATGCGCAAGCGGGAGGCGGGCTATGACGCGCGCAACGGCGACTGGGAGTACGGCGTGCTCGATGGTCGCAGCAAGAGGGTGCTGGCGGCCGGTCGGATCGAGACCTGCATCGCGTGCCACCGGCGGTATGCGTCGACCGACTACGTGACCCGGGCCTACCTGCCCTCGAAATAGTTCATGCGGGGATCGGGCTTCGGTGCCGAACGAGGTGCGTTCACCGAAGCGGGGACTCGTCGCGAAACCCGTCCGTGTCCGCCTTTTGGAAAAATGGCGGAAAGGCGGGGAGGCGGAACGGTACTCGTTGGTCGCCGGGAACGTGACCGTTTGCTTGGTGCGGGCGATCGTCTCCGATCTTCAGCCGTCCCAAGCTTCGAGGTACTTGAGACCGCTTCCCGTGTTGAACAGGACAACCCGCTCGTCGGGATCGATGGCGCCCCGCTCGCGAAGGACGGACAGCGCGGCCAGTGTCGCCGCTCCCTCGGGCGCCACGAAGACGCCGGTCGCACTCGCCATTTCCGCCCAAGCCGCGCGCATCGCCTCCTCGCCAACCGCGATCGCCGTTCCCCCCGAGTCGCGAACCGCCTTCAAAATGAGGAAGTCGCCGATGGCGCGCGGCACCCGAAGTCCGCTCGCCGCCGTGTGGGCGTTCTCCCAAGGCGTCGCCGCCTCCGCACCTTCCTCGAACGCGCGCACGATCGGGGCGCAGCCCTCCGCCTGGACGCTGACCATCCGCGGGCGCTCTGACCCGATCCAGCCCAGCGCCTCGAGCTCGTCGAAGGCTTTCCACATTCCGATCAGGCCCGTTCCGCCGCCGGTCGGATAGACAATGACATCGGGGAGGGTGCCGCCGAGCTGTTCGTACAACTCGTAGCCCATGGTCTTCTTGCCCTCGATGCGATACGGCTCGCGCAGGGTCGCCATGTCGAACCATCCGCGCTCCTTGATGCCCCGCCCGACGTGCGCGTTGGCGTCGGTGATAAGCCCGTCGATGAGCGCCAGGTCGACTCCGTAACCCTCGCACTCGGCGACGATGACTCTGGGCGTGTCGCGCGGCATGGCGATGTGCGCCGTCAATCCCGCCGCGACCGCGTAGGCTGCAAGCGCGCTTCCGGCGTTGCCCGCCGTCCCGACCGCCAGTTCGGTTGCGCCGAGTTCGTGCGCTCGCGCCACGGCGACCGCCATGCCGCGCGCCTTGAAAGAGGCGGTTGGGTTGACGCCTTCGTCCTTGACATAGAGTTGGGATAGACCCAGCTTCCGGCCGAGTCGGTCCGCCTTGAGCAGCGGCGTCCAGCCTTCGCCGAGGTTTTGAACGAACTTCGGGTCGCGGACGGGAAGAAGCGGAGCGTAGCGCCAGAGGTTCGGAACGACGCTTGCCGCGAGGTCGTCCCGCTCAAAACGCGCTCGGACCTTCTCGAGGTCGTAGCGCGCGAGGAGGGGTGCCCCGACACGGCTGAGGTTCTGGAGGGCATCGGCGTCGTAGGTCTCGCCCGTTTTGCTGCACTCGAGGTGGGTGAGGGCGCTGACTCCAACGGGAAACAGGCTCATGACGCGTATTCTATCCGCCCGGATACGTCGCGGGATTCCGGCGCATCCGCACACCGCCGCCCTTGATTCCGGGAACCGCGTGTACGGAAAGCGGGGAGCGTGACTTGGTACGATTTTCCTCGAAAACGGAGAAGTTCACCGCGGCAACGGCGTCCGGATGTGCGGCGTGCTCGATGGTCGCGGCACGCGGGGGCGGGCGGCCGGTCGGATCGAGACGTGCATCGCATGCCACCGGCGGTATGCGTCCACCGACGAACCGACCCGGGCCCACCTACCCTGGAATTGGGTCATGCGGGCATCGGGGTACGGCCCAAACGCCTAGGGTTTCTTCAAAAAGGGAATGGGCTTGAGGTCGAGCGGGCGGATGCCCTGCAGGTGATCGAGGACCGCGCGGCTGGCTTCCCCGCCCACTTGCGCATGGAAATGCAACGAAAAGCCGTGGGGCCCCTTGGCGTCGATCAACTTGGGTTGCAAAGCCAGCATCGCTTTGACGGTGTCGAGTTGCCCGAGCATCGCCGCGCAGAAGAGATCGGGTCGTGCCCCGCGCTCGAGCAGGAGCATCGCGATCTCGCGGTTGCCCATGTGGGACGCGCCGCCCAGCGCGGATTCCCAGTCGCCTCCGCCCCAGTCGATCGATGCATTGAGCAGCGCGGGCTCCTTGTCGAGCAGCCGCTTGACCATTTCGATGTCGGAGTGGGCGTAAATGACGAAGTCCTGCGCCATTTGTCGGTTGACTTGCGGCTTGCGCCAGCCCGGCTTGAAGCCGGGAGGGGGATAATCGCGGTTCAGTGGCGCTTCGACCGGGCCGGCCGCGGGGGGTGTCGGTTGGTCCTGGGCCTCGGCGGAAACGGCGGCCAGCAATCCGGTCGCGGTCCCGGCGAGTTGCCGGCGCGTGATCAAGGGGTTCATGACGCGGATTATACGGTGCCGCCGATCGGCCCCGGCGGGCGATGTATCCCGTTCGATGGACGAGCGTGCGAAGAGATGGCGCAGGTTGGCATGGTCCCCGGCACCCCCCTCCCCTCTGGATTCACAGCATTTCGATCGTGGTGTCGTCGAGCACGGCGCGGCCGTCATCCTCCACGAAATTGGCGATCTGCTGGAGCACCATGTGCACGAGCGCCGCATCGCCGGACACCATCACCGCGGCGAGCACCGATTGGCGCCGAAGGTTCTGGTCTCCGACTTCGGCCGCCGAGACGGGAAACCGGCTGCGAATCCGGCCGAGCAGGCTGTGCACGATATGCCGTTTGTCCTTGAGCGAGTGGATGTCGCCGAGGCCGAGGTGCAGAGTGATCAGTCCGATGTGCATGAAAAAAGGCCCCTGCACGGTGCGGGGGCCTCGAGGATGTCGGGCGGGCTCGTCAGAGCTCGCGGGCCACCTGCCGCATTTCGTGGAACTCGAGGGTATCGCCTTCCTGGAGTTCGTTGAATCCGGTGATGGTCATACCGCACTCGTATCCGTCCTGCACCTCGCGGACATCGTCCTTGAACCGGCGCAGCGTATCGATCTCGCCGGTGTGCAGCAGTTCTCCGCTTCGGAAGACCCGGACATTGCATCCGCGCTTGACCGAGCCACCGGTCATGTAGCAGCCCGCGATCTGGCGTCCACCGGGGAGTTTGAAGAGCTGGCGCAGTTCGGCCTTGCCCAGATGATGCTCCTCGAAGATCGGAGGCAGGAGCGCCAGCATGGCGTCCTTGACCGAGTCGATGAGCTCGTAGATGACCTTGAACGTCTTGATGGTGACGTGTTCCTTTTCGGCTTTGCGTTCGACGCTGCCGGCGGTGCCGACATTGAAG
>JBJTRZ010000355.1:0-8087 GCA_046076415.1 Armatimonadota bacterium | reverse complement strand
TCGTTCGACAAGCAGTTCGTGCGCGATTATCTGGAGACGGTCGACGGCTGGGACAAGCAGGCACCGGCTCCACCGCTGCCGGCATCGGTGATCGAGGGCACGGCGCGCAAATACCGGGAAGCTTTCGAGCGCATCACGGGTGCCGCCTTGCCCGCATGATCTTCCGCGGGGCAGATTGTGCGGGTCAGTTCCCGCTTCGGTTCATGCGGGACAACTTTTCCCGCGCCGCGTCGCCGGCGCGCGACGAACGAAGCGTCACGGCGTTCGGGGATGGTTCGATTCCTTTCCACGCATAGGGATCGCATCCGGACACCGGAACGATCGCGCGGCGGTCGGCGGTGGCGGGCGTTTCCCCGCCGCGCACCGACCAGGGAAGCAGGCTCCACGCGTTCATGTAGTGGTTTACCAAGACGCGCCGATACCGATCGGACCGATTGCGTCGGGATCGGTGGAGCAGGTAGCCATTGAAGAACACGACGGTGCCGGCGGTCACCTCGACGGGCACCTCGTCCGTGGCGTCGAATCCATGGCTCTCGGGGGAAGCATCGAATTCGTCCGGGTCGTCGTGCGGGCGCTGCGGGTGGAGGCAACCGCTTCGGTGCGAGCCGGGTATCACACCGAGGCAACCGTTTGCGATCGTCGCGTCGTCGAGGGCGATCCAAGCGCCCGCGAGGCTGCGGTCGCGGGTTGGAATGTAGATTTCGTCCTGATGCCAAGCCTGTCCGGGAAAATCCGGGGGTTTGACGAAAAGCATGGACTGCATGCATTTGACGGAGCCGTCCCAGTGCGGGAGATGCGCCGCGACGATGCGTTCCAGCACGGCAACGATGCCCGGGTGGGCGAGCGCTTGGCGCATCACGGGGCTGACGTGGTGGGGTTGATGTATGCAAAGGATCGAATCGAGGACCGTTTTGTCGTCCCATTCGCCCGGCGCAGGTTCGATGCCCTCGCAGGGATAGTGTCCGCGTGCGATGCGCACGGTTTCCGCGAGAAGGTTCGCGATGGTTTCGGGATCGACGAGATTCGGGACCACGACGAAGCCGTGTTCGACGTAATCGGCGGCGAGGGGATCGAGGAATTGCTGTGCCACGGAGCAACGTTCCGCGTCGCTGCGGCGTTTCCTTCAGGCTTGGGTTCGACCGGTGCCGATTCGGAACCTTTGAAAGTAGTTGATATTTATTGATGTTTAAACGGGTTGACATCCGTTCCTTCGCCCCGTATACTGTTGCATCGAGGCGTTGGTCTATCCGGCGCCCCCGGAAAGGTTGGCTTGATCCGCGAACTCGGTTCGCGGTGCTGGGAATCATGGACAAGGCGCGCATCGGACTGGTAAGCCTCGGTTGTCCCAAGAACTTGGTTGATTCCGAGGAAATGCTGGGCGCCTTGATCGGCACTGGTCGTGCCGAAATGGTGGATCCCTCGGCCGATTCGGATGTGCTCGTGGTCAATACCTGCGCGTTCATCGATTCCGCGAAGCAGGAGAGCATCGACGCGATCCTCGAGGCGGTGGAGCGCAAACGGCGCGGGGAAGTGGGCAAGGTGCTGGTCGCGGGGTGTCTTGCGCAGCGCTACGGCGCGGATCTCGAGCGCGACATTCCCGAGGTCGACGCGTTCGTGGGCGTGCAATCGGCACCCCGGATCGCGGATTTGGTTTTCGGCGCAGGTACGGTCCGCGGAGGCGGTGCGACCTTGTTGCCGATGGCGGGGAACCAAGTCGCTCCCCTTCCGGAAAAGTATCCCTTGGTGCCGCCGCGTCGGGTTCGCGCGACCGCTCCGTGGACGGCCTACCTAAAGGTGTCCGAGGGGTGCGACCATGGTTGCACGTTCTGCGCGATTCCCAAGTTCCGTGGGCGACACCGCTCCAAGCCGATCGAGCACGTGCTCGACGAGGCGCGGCGGTTGGTGGACGCCGGCGCCGTGGAGATCAATCTGATCGCGCAGGACACGACCGCCTACGGCATGGATTTGTACCGCGAGTTGGCGCTGCCGCGATTGCTGGAGGGGCTGGGCGCGATTCCGGGCCTGCGCTGGGTTCGCTTGTTGTACTGCTACCCGACCATGGTGACCGACCGCCTCGTTCGCACCATGGCGGATACGGGCAACGTGGTGCGCTACCTCGACCTTCCGCTCCAGCACGGCGACGATGGGATGTTGTCGCGGATGAAACGCGGGGGCACGGTTTCGACGTATTACCGATTGTTCGATCGTCTCCGGTCCGCCATGCCCGATATCGCCTTGCGCACGACGTTTCTTGTCGGGTTCCCCGGCGAGGACGAAGCATCGTTCGCCCAATTGGAGCGGTTCGTCGACGCAGCCCGGTTCGACCGGCTTGGGGTGTTCGAGTATTCCCCCGAGGACGGCACTCCGGGGGCGGCGATGCGGCCGGTGGTCTCCCGGCGCACCGCCGCGGATAGACGTCGACGCCTCATGTTGCGTCAGCAGGCCATTTCCGAACAATTGAATTCCGCCTTGGTGGGGCGGACGCTTGAAGTCTTGGTCGAGTCCCGGGAGGGAGGGCGCTGGGTCGGTCGCACTTGGCGCGACGCCCCGGAGATCGACGGAGTGGTTCGGTTTTCCGGCGAAGGGCTCCGGGTGGGAAATTATGCCCGAGTCCGGATCGACGAGGCCGGACCGTACGATGTGGCCGGGTCGGTGGATCCGGCCGAGGATGCACGGCGCGCCGAGTTCGGTGCCGCGATGAGCGAGGGCCGCCCGACGGCGGCGCCAACGGGAGGTTGAGGTTGTCCACAGTGAAGAAGGGGGCCGCGGCGGCGACCGCGCCCGTTGCGGAGATCGACGATGTTCTGGTGGAGGCGTACCTTGGCGACCGTATGGTGGACGCCTTGCTCGAACGTGGCGAGCCCTCCAAGATTTCGGAGATCGCCGGCGAGCTCGACAATCCGCGACTCACGTTTCCCTTGTTGCGCAAGGGGCTGATCGCCTCCAAGCGTTTCGTTCAGGTCGAGCGGTCCTGGGACCTCGCCGCGCGCTACGTGGATACCGCCCGGCCCACCGCCCGCTTGCTGCAGGACATATTGCGCGCCGCGGGTCGTCCGCTCTCCACCGCCTCGTTGGTCACGGAATACGCGATCATCCAAGGCCGCCCGGCGGATGTCTTCATTCCCCAACTGCCTCGATGGGTTGCCGGACCCGAGTATTTCCGCCTGCCTTCGGGCGAGGTCGCCCTGATCGAGTGGCTGCCGTTGCTCGACGGCGAGACCGAGGAGGAAATCTTCTCCGACAACGGCGTGAAGTCGGCGCTGATCCGTCCGCTCAAGGTCGCCGCCGCCGGACTCGATTGGTCCGAGCCGGTCGGTGCAACCTTGGCCCTGCTCGAGCGCCTCCGGGGTCAGCCGCTTCGCCATCGCACGGTGGGAGTGCTGGCGTTCCTCGCCGTTGGGGAGGGCTACGACGCGAAGGGCCACCTTTCGGCGTGTTGGTCCGATCCGCGACTCGTTTGGCTCGACAACCCCAAAGGGGGGCGTTGGATCGCCCGTGCGACCGCCGACCGGATCGAAATGCGTCTTGGGGATCTCGCCGCGGCCCTGGGCGACGAGGAAGAGGAAGTGTTCCCGCCCGAACCCGAGATCGCGGTCGAAGCGGCGACGGATCTGGCCGACGAGGCCGAGGCGGTTCCCGCCGAACCGTTGCCCGCGCCCCTCGCGATCGCGGATGCGGATCTGGTCGCGCTGGCCGCGCTGGTCGCCGAGTCGGATGGGCCGATGGACGCCCAGGAATTGCTGGCGCGACGATTCGAAGTGGTGCCCGGCGACCCCTCGTACCGCTCCGACCTCGAATGCCTCCTTGGAGTTCTCGCAGAGGACGAACGCTTCGTGCATGTTGGTGCGGGACGGTTCCGTGCCCCCGACACCTTCCCTCCGTTCATCCATTCGATTCCGGAAATCCTCGCGTTCCCGGATCTGCAGTTCATATCCATGGACGGCGAGATCATGGACGAGGAGATCGAGGACGAAGGCTTCGCGGGTTCCCTTCGTCAGGATGTCCTGCACCCAGTCGCCCAGGACGCGGGCGACGACGAAGGCGGGTACACCGGGCCGGAGTCCGAGGATCCCGACGCCGTGGTGCTGGTGGTGAAGGCCCATCACAAGGAGATCGGCACGTTCCCGCTCTGCCAATTCCCCGATGGATTCCTGCCCTCCGATGCTCCGGTGGTCGAGATCGTCCTGAGGGAAGTCGATGGCACCGCCCATCCGATCATCGTCAATCGCAACCCGGAAGTCCGACTTGCGTTCGGTTTCTTCGAACTCTACGAGCGTATCCCGCAGGATAGCGGGGGGCGCTTCCGCTTGGCCCGGACGGTTCGTCCTTGGGAATTCCGCTTCGAGCCCCTCGAGGAGCCCGACGACGACGTGGCGGTGGATGCGGCGCGCGCGGCCGAGTTGGCTTCCCTGAAGGAGCACGTCGAGGAATCCGAGGAAATGGCCACCTTCGACATCCTGTGCGAAGTCCTCGACGCCTATCCCAAGGGAGCGACGTTCGTACGCCTGATGACCGACGTGAATCTGGTTCGCCGCGTCACCCGGCGCAAACTCGCATCGATCCTCAGCAACTACTTCTGTTTCGCGCAGAAAGCCGGCACCAACATCTGGCGCTTCGATCCCAAGAAGCGCGAAATGGGCACCGACCGCGCGAAGCGCAAGTACATCAAGCGCTGAACGGGGCACGGACCACGAACATGGGGCGGTCGAGGAGTGGCAAGGAACGAACCATCCTTTCGCGCCTCGCCGCGGCCGCCCAGTGGTTTGTCCTGACCGTATGCCTGCTTCTGGCCACCGGAACGCTGCTCGTTGGATTGCGTTTGCGCACCGTCACCCAAGGGCTTCCCGGTCCCGCCGAGTTTGAACGTGGGGTGGGCGGAGGCGAAACGGTTATCCTCGCCGCCGATCGCGACCCTTCCACCAACACCAACTACGTGCTCGGGCGCGTATCGGACCGCTACCAGGAGGCGGTTCCCTACGATCGCATTCCGGCTGCATTGCTGAAGGCGACCGTCGCCATCGAGGATGAACGCTTCTACGAACATCCGGGGATCGATGTTTGGGGCATAGTCCGCGCGCTGGTCCGCAATGTCCAGGAAAAGCGCCTCAGCGAAGGCGCTTCCACCCTCACCCAGCAGCTGGTCAAGAATATCTTCCTCACGCGCCGCAAGACGCTCGATCGAAAATTGCAGGAGGCGATCCTTGCGCTCCAGATGGAGCGAACGTTCACCAAGGAACGTATTTTGGAGCGCTACGTCAACGAGGTGAATTACGGCGGGAATATCTACGGCGTCGGGGCGGCCGCCCACCACTATTTCCGGAAAAGGATCGAGGAGCTCAACGTTTCCGAGTGCGCGTTGCTCGCGGGGCTTCCCCGCGAACCCGCCCGAACGGATCCGTTTCGACACCCGGCCGCCGCACTGCGTCGGCGGGATGTCGTGCTGGCGAAGATGCGCGAACTGGGTTACCTCACGGCCGAGGAAGCCGCCGATGCCCGGGCGCGCTCCATCCGTTTCCAACCGAAACCTCCTCCTGTGTCGGCACGCTTCCTGGCCCCGCACTTCACGAATTGGGTCCTGCGCGGACTGATCAAGCGCCTCGGGAAGGACGCGGTGTATCGCGGTGGCCTCACCGTATACACCACGTTGCACTGGGAAATGCAGCGGATTGCGGAGTCGAAGCTGCGCGATGGAGTGCGCGAAGGCCGTGATTCCGGTGTGACCGAGGGTGCGTTGGTGTGCATGGAACCAACCTCCGGTGCCATCCGCGCCATGGTGGGCAGCGTGGATCCCGAGCGGACCAAATACAACTACGCCACCGGGCGCAGCCAGCCGGGATCGACGTTCAAGCCATTTGTCTACGCCGCCGCGTTCGAATCGGGCCGGTATACGCCGGATAGTTCCGTCTACGATGGTCCCGTCCGGTTCGGCGACTGGTCGCCCCGCAATTACGGGGGCAAATACTCGTACTCGTCGCTTTCCATTCGCAGTGCCGTGGCCCTCTCGAAAAACACGGTCCCCGTCCGCATCGCCAACGAAATCGGTGCGGGAAAGGTCGTGGAACTGGCCCATCGGTTGGGGGTGGTTTCCGAACTCAATCGCGACCTCACCCTCGCCCTTGGCACCTGCCAGGTCTCCCCGCTCGAGATGACCACCGCCTACTGTGCATTCGCCAACGGGGGAAACCGTGTCGAACCGATCGCGGTATCGAAAGTGCTCGATCGCGACGGGTTGGTCGTGGAGAACACGGACCCGCGTTTGAGGTCAGGCGTGCTCACGGGCAATACGGTGCGCCGGATCGATGAATGTCTGGAAGCGGTCGTGGATTACGGAACGGCGGCCGGTGCGAGCGAAGTCCACGAGGTCGAGGGCGCCCGTGGCAAAACCGGCACCACGAGCGACAACAAGGACGCCTGGTTCATCGGCTACACCCCCGAATTGACCACCACGGTGTATGTGAACGGCGTACGGAACACGGTTCGGGGCGGGAAGTCGATCAATCGTTATGTCCCCATGCAGGGCGTGACGGGAGGCCATGTCTGCGCTCCGATTTGGGGGCGCTTCATGAAGGATGCCGTGGCGCTCGCAAAACGCGTTCGCTCCGGCGACCCGTTTACCGGCATTTTGGTGCGTGTTTCGTATCCGGGTTCCGAAGCCGCGCCGGCGCCGCCCGCCGCGCCCGCGCGACCCTCCGCCACGCCGCCCACGGGACCCGACGCAATCGGAGGGGCGGTTGGCCCCGACAGCGTGGGAATATCGGATCCGGTTCCGGCCACGTCCGAAAACCTCCCGGAGCCGGGCGACCTGTCCGCCGAACCACCGATTCCCGCCCGGCCTCCGACGTCCTCCGCAACGGTGGGAACGCAGCGTTCCCAAGGGGGAGGCGCCGGTTCGGCGCCGGGCGCAGGCACCGAACCAGCGACAGTGGCACGACCGGCGCCGCCACCGGATCCCATGGTTGCCATTCTCGTATGCGCCGATTCGGGCGCGATCGCGAACGATTATTGCCCCGAGGCGTTGCGCCGTCGCGTTCCCGCCAGCAAGGTTCCACGTCGCAAGTGCCGCGAACATGGCCCGAGGCCCGACGAGCGATGAGACTTCCTCGGCTCGGTCGCGCCGTTCGTTCATCGCGGCGGGAACGTTTCCACGGTCTGGGCGGCCCTTTGCGACGCCTGTCGATTGGTGACGAGGATTCCGAAGCCAAGGTGTCGACCCCGCGCCTCGTCGCGGTGGGTGCCGTGGTCGTCCTGTTGTTGCTCGGACTTGCCGGCCGACTCTGGTTCCTGCAGATCCTCCATGGAAAGGTGTACCGCTTGCGCGCGGAGGAAAACCAACGGCGCCGCACCCGCACCGTGCCGCCACGCGGCGAGATCCGCGATCGCAACGGGGTGGTGCTTGCCACCAATTCCGCACGGTATGCGCTTTACGCGGTTCCCGCGGAGCTTCCACCCCTCCCACGCAAAGGCGCGAAGGGCCCCGACAAACGCGCGTTGCTGCTCGATGCCATAGGGACGGTCGTCGGCATGGATCGCAAACGGATCGAGGCGGCCATTCGGAAGAATCGGGGCGTCGCAACCGATCCCGCTTTGGTGAAGACGCCCGTCACCATGGGGGAGGTCGCCCGATTCATCGAGCGTGCTGACGCGTTCCCCGGCTTCCTGGTTCAAGTGGAACCGGTACGGCGATATCCGCTCAAGTCGGTCGGTGCGCATGTGATCGGATACACCCAACCGGTGAACGGGACCGATCTCGACGATCCGGCAATTCGCGCTCGTTACCGCAACACGGACTACATTGGTCGAACCGGAGTCGAACGCACCTACGACGCGGATCTGGCCGGCATCCCCGGGGGCACGTCTTTCGAGGTGGATCGGTTGGATCGGGGAACGAGAACCTTGGCGGTCGAGGAGCCCCGTCCGGGCGCGACGGTGACTCTTACGATCGACGTGAATGTCCAAAAAGCTGCGGAAGCGGCGCTTGCGGGGCGCAAAGGCGCGGTTGTCGCGATCGAACCGGCGACGGGGGAGATCGTTGCCCTGGCGAGCACGCCGGCGTACGATCTCAACCTTTGGTCGGTCAGGCCGATGCC
>JBJTRZ010000354.1:0-6106 GCA_046076415.1 Armatimonadota bacterium | reverse complement strand
CCGAATCTCGCCTACGAGCCGGATCGCGGGTGAGCCTTCGCGACCGGTTGCTCGTCAACGCATTTTCCCTCCCGCACGCCTGCGGATTGCTGCCCACCAAGGATGGTTCGATTCCAGCGCGACCCGTTGGTATTTCGGAATTGGTCGAATATGCCAAATCCCGTGGACTTGCAGGGATAGACGGCCCCTTGCCGGCCGGTTCCGACCCTGCCGCAGTGGGCGAGCGATTGGCAAGGGACTCGATGCGCTTCGTGGCGGAGTTTGGCGACCTCCACGCAATGTCGGACGACACCGCGGCTCGATCGGTTCTGGCGGGCGCGCGCGGAGGGGCATCCACGATTCGTTTTCTCGTTTCCCCGATCCTCTGCGGAGCGCGGGCCGAATGCCCAGTCGGTTGGGAAGATCGTTTGCGCGCGGTTTCCCGGCGTCTGCGCCACCTTTTGCCCATCGCCGATGATGCGGGAGTTTTCGTTGCGGTCGAGAACCATCAGGACCTGGATTCGGAGGACTTGCTGCGTCTGGCGGACGCGGTGCATGCCCATCCCCGCTTCGGGATCGTTTTCGATACTGGAAATCCGCTCGCGGTGGCCGAGGATCCGCTGGATTTCCTCAAACGCGTCGTCCCATTGGTCCGGCATGTCCACCTCAAGGATTACCAAATGCATCTGTACGAACACGGGTACCGATTGGTCAGATGCCCTGCCGGCGAAGGGGTGGTTCCCTTTGAAAGTCTGTTGGGTTGCTTGGAATCCAATGCAACGAGCACTTGGACGGCCGGGGTGGAGGTCGCCGCGCAGGCAACCCGGTCGATCCCGGTCTGCGATTTCAGGTGGCTGTCCGGCTATTCCTCGAGGTCGCTCGAAACGTTTGCTCCGGTTCTACGAACCCTTTTGTCGCAAGGAATCGCGCCGGATCGCCCTTACGGGAGTCTCTGGGAAAGCGGGGCTTCGTCGATGCGCGTGACCAAGGACGAATGGCAGGTGCTGGACCGTAGCGTCGGGTATTTTCTTGGTCGGGCGCACGGGCGCGAGGAGGTATCGGAATGAGGGCCGCGATTGTCACCGGTGCGGCGCACGGCATCGGGAGGCGCATCGCGATGCGTCTGGCGCGCGACGGAATGTCGGTGTTGCTGACGGATCGCGACGAAGCGGGACTGAAGGATGGCGTCGCCGAGATCGCGCATGAGGTCCCGGGAGCGACCGTGGCATTTGTCGCCTCGGATTTGGTCGACCCCACGGCTCCGGACAAACTCGTCGAGGCATGTCGGTCCCGATTCGGACGGGTCGATCATCTCGTGAACAATGCCGCGGACCAGACTCCGGGTGGAATTGTGGAAACGGATCTGACGACGTGGAACCGCGTGATGGCGGTGAATGTCACCGCCCCGTTCCTGCTCGCCAAGGCTGCCCTCGCCGACCTTGCGGAAAACCGCGGGGCGATCGTGATCTTGGGTTCGCTGGTTGGCAACCAACCGATTCCCGATCGCACCGCATACTGCACGTCCAAGGCGGCGGTCGCGGGCCTTGCGCGGGTGATGGCCGCGGAACTGGGTGCATTTGGGGTTCGGGTGAACGCGTTGGCGCCGGGCCACATCATGACCGACGGCCGCGATGATTGGGAAACGCGATACACCCCGGCCGCGAAATCGGCATTTCCAATGTCCTACCCTATCGGGCGCGTGGGGGATGCGGACGAGGTTGCGGGCGTCGTTTCGTTCCTCCTATCCGAAGATGCGGGATTCATCACCGGCGCAACCATTCCCATCGACGGTGGAATGTCGATTCTTTGCCCGGAAACAGCGGTTTTCCGCACCGCAGGCTTGATTTGATCGCGAATCGCACGCAAAATCGGCCTTCGGTTGGTTGCCCGGCCCCGACGACCCCGGTATAATTTTCAACGAGGCTTCATGGTGAAGTGGACGCCCCGAACCGACGACGGTTCATGTTTCCCAAGGGTTTGCGACGCGCCATGATGTTCGACCACACGACGACGGCGCGTGCGGCCCTAAGGTGTCCGATCCCGCCGAACTTCCGGGAAAACAGCGAGGAAAACGTGGCGTGACCCCTGCGACAAAGTCCTTCATCGAAGTTCCAAAAGCGTGCCTTCTTCGTTATGCGGAGTTGTCCGATCGCGAAGTGGTCGCGAGGGCCCAGCGCGGGGAGGACCGGGCGGCCGAGTTCCTGCTCTACAAATACCGAAATCTCGTGAAGACCAAGGTCAAGTCTTACTTCCTGGTGGGTGCCGAAAAGGATGACTTGCTGCAGGTTGGCATGATCGGGCTTTGGCAAGCGATTCTCGACTTTCGGTGCGACAAGGCGATATCGTTCCCGGCGTTCGCCAAAGTCTGCATCCAGCGGCATATCATCACCGCCATCAAGACCGCAACGCGCCAAAAGCAACAGCCCCTCAACACGTCCCTCTCCTTGGAGTGCCCCTCCGACGATCCGTCGGCCGACTGGAACTTGAGCGACATCCTGACGAGCGACACGTCGCTGGATCCCCAGGAAGTGGTGTTGCGCTGCGAGGACACCCGCGAACTACGCGACAACCTGCAACGCATCCTGTCCGAGTTCGAATGGCTCGTCCTCGCGGGATACCAACTGGGCAAATCCTATCGGGAAATCGCCGACGAATTGCGTTGCAAGACCAAATCGGTGGACAACGCGTTGGCGCGAATCAAGCGCAAGGTGGGAACCTTGCCGCTTGGCGATGTCGATCTCGCATCCCTCCATTTCTGAGACGTCGCATCCGAAATCCAAGGTAACCGTCCCACATTGTCGGCGGTGCACCGAAAGTGTTATACTTTCGCGTCAGGAAGGTCATTCGTATGGCGGACGACACAGCGAGTCGCTTCACACAAGGGGTGGACCACCGAATCAACGGGCGGTACGACCAAGCTGAAACGCTGCTCAAATCCGTGCTCCAGGACGAGCCCGACAACGCCGATGCGCACCATGAACTCGGTTTGGTGTACAGCTTCATCGTCCACGACGATTGCGTACCCGAATTGGAACGCGCTCTGCGGCTTCGTCCGGAATCGGTGACGTTTCTGATCAGCCTCGCGAAAACCCACACGATGTTTGGTGATTTCGACAAGGCGAAACCCCTCTTCGAACAGGTCTTGACGATAGACCCGTTCAACGAGGAAGCGAACAAAAACCTCGAATATCTGCGGATGTTCTGACGGTACCGTGCGTTTTCCTACGCTGCGGCAACTCGCCGCTGTGGTTCCAGGGTTGGCGTGCCTCGTTCTCCTTGCCAAAGGTCTCGTGCCCGGGCACGTCCTGTTACCCGCCAAGCTACTCGGACATATCCACCCGTGGATGGCTCGCAACGCCCCCGAATGGAATGTCCTCGCCTTCGACGGCATGGTTCAGTTCGTTCCGTGGCGTATGGAGGTCGCTCGGCAGTGGAGCGAAGGGAGGATCCCGATCGCGAATCCGTGGTCCTTCGCATCGGACGGTGGAGCTCCCCTGCTCGCCAACGGACAATCCGCGGTTTGGTACCCCCCAAATGCCTTGGGCGTTCTCTTTGGAGCGGACAACCTGCCAGTGCTTTCGGGATGGCTCGTCCTATTCCATTTGATTCTGCTCTCCGTGGGCACCACGCGCCTCTCGGCGGCCCTGGGTTGCTCCCGGGTGGGAACCTGGATTTCCGGGGTCGCCGTTTCCCTTTCCGCTTGCGTCGTTTCGTGGGTCTCGCTGCCGACACATCTTGCGACCTTCACCTGGCTGCCGTGGATGCTCTTGGCAATACACCGAAGCACCCCACTGCGCGCAGGGCTGTTCGCCGGTTTGATCGTTTTGGGCGGACACCTCCAGATAGCGGCATACGTCCTCGCCATCGGCATCGGTTATGCCCTGCTGCATCGCCCGATCAAAGAATCGCGCATCCAGGCATGCGCGGTTGGCTCGATCACCTTCCTTGCCATCGCGCTCCCGCAACTGCTGCCCGTGTTGGAACTCGGTCGCTTGGGGCATAGAGGGGGGGTTGCCCCGACGGAAGCGGGTTATCAAGCCTACATTGCGAACGCGATTCCATGGCACCACGCCGCAACATGGGTGTTTCCCGATTTCTACGGAAGTCCGTCCGCACCGGGCGGCGAGTGGCTTGTTGGTTCCTCCGGGCTCACGAACCACTACGCGGAGTGGGCGCTGTATCTGGGAGTTCCAACGATTTGGCTGGCGATCGTGGCTTGCCTCGTCCCGCAACGCGAACTGGATCCCGCGGCCCGACGATTCCGCATGGTGGCCCAGGGTGGTCTGGCCCTATGCATTCTGCTCGCGTTCGGGACTCCGTTGAATCGTGTCGCCTATTACTTGGTCCCGGGTTTCGCGGCAACCGGCAATCCGGGCCGCTGCATGATTGTCGGCACATTCCTGATCGCGATGCTCGCGGGAATCGGTGCGTCCCATCTTTCCCGACGCCGGGTGACCCTCGCAGGCGCCGGTATCGGCCGCCTCGCGCTCCTCGCGGCCGTGGCGGGATGACGAAACGCCACAATGCGAGGCATTGATCCGAATGCCGCCATGGCAATCGCGATTCCCGCGTTGATCGCCGGCACGTTTTGGTTCGGACTTGCCACCATCGCTTTGATGACCGCCACGGGGTCGGATAGCCGCCGCGGAGCGTGGGCTATCAAGTTCCTTCCGACATTGCTGGCACTGGAACTGCTCGCATGGGGTATTCCTGCTATTCCGTCGGCCGATACTCGCGATGTTTTCCCCGAAACCGCGGGCATCGCGTGGCTTCGCCGCAACGCGGCCGACGCGATCATCGCTCCGATCAATCGGGGATGGTCCCTGAGCGAGGCGGGCCCCGGATCCGCGAATCCCGTTTTGGTTCCCAATTCCCTCCTGCGCTGGAGGTTGCGCGATGCGGGGGGATACGATTCCCTTATCCTTCGTGCCACCAAGGACCGTATTCGCGAGACGGGCGGCGTCGAACCGTCTCCACCCGAAAACGGAAACATGGTCTTCATCCGCGATCTGGAGATCGCGGAACGGTTGGGAGCCGGCTTCGCGGTGTTGCCTCCGGGCGCCGTGCCCAACAACCCGCACTGGACAATCGCCTATACCGGCGAAGATTGCACGATCGTCCAGTCCACGGTGCCCCCTCTGGAAAACCCTTCCCCTCGAACGTGGACCACGGCCTCGGTTCGGTTGGCGCTATTCGTGGTCGCCGTGGATGCCGCCGTGCTCCTCATGGTCGCGGGTTGGCGGTCTCCCCGGCGTCAGCGCGGGGACGCCAAGTGGAACCAGATCACCACGGCATCGTGACTCGCGGACACCAGTGCGTGTACGGCGAAACACGGAATCATCGATCGCAATCTCAACGCTGCAAACCCCAGCACGATTCCTCCGAGGAACGAGGAAACGACTTCCTCCGGGGGTTTTCCAAGGTGCAGCAGACCGAACAGCAGGGCCTGGGCACCCACGGCAAACCAATCTGGAAACGACTTTCGCAGCCCGAACAATAGAAACCCTCGAAAAAACCACTCCCAAGCGAGCATGTACACGGTCATGGTCGCCTCGTGGAATATCCAGCCCCCCCAGTCGATCGCATCTCCGGTGTTCGTCGGGATCAGCGCTCCGCTGGCGTGCATATTGGACAGATAATAGGACTGGAAGGCGGGTCTGCCGCCCACGGTCCATAGGACAGGAAGGAAAGCGATCCATCCGAGCAGTGCCAATTGGCTCCCGCGTTTTCGGTCGCCCGGCGCCAGTCCGTACTCGGAGAGTTCCTGTCGAAACCCCCACACCACGAGCAGGATGCCCGGCAAAAGCAGGCACGCCAGATTGACCAGATAGTATTCGTGCCAACCCATGGGCCGCCCGGATCGGAACAGGTCCCATCCACCGTTGCGCCAAAGGAGGAAAGTCGCTATCCCCCCGCCGGTCGCCAGGGTCCACCACCCTTCGGGGCGAGCAGTGCTACGCGCGGACATCGGATCCCGAGCCCCCCACGGCCGTGACGATTCTCGCCCTGGCGGTGGCCGCCGCCATCCGAAGGCGGGAAAGATCGACGCCGGGAAAGCGACCGTGATCGAAAACCGGCTTCCCCCCCACGAACGTCGCGGCCACATCCCGAGCGGTCGCACCATGGA
>JBJTRZ010000353.1:0-5878 GCA_046076415.1 Armatimonadota bacterium | reverse complement strand
GGAACGAACGTACGTCCGATCATTACCTTTGGAAGGACGGTCGCGAGGAATATATTGGAACGTCCCGCGGTTCCGAAACGGTTCCGGTGACGGAGACCTACACGGAAAGCACCACCGAACTTGGGTGTCCCATCTGCCGATCCGCGCTCGGACAACTCAAGGACGAGCCGGGATGGAAAATCTGCAATTCCAACCGTGAGTTTCTGTTTTTCGAAGACAAACCCCCGAGCAGTGAATCAAGGGCGTCTAAAGATTATTGGTATTCCAAACGGAAAACGAACGAAGACAATCCCCATGCGGGCATTTGGGTCCATTTCCATCGCTCCGATCTCGCGCGATGCCCCAAATGCAATCCCGGGGATTTCTCGGGGGCCGATCCAAGGGCGGAAGCCCCGCCTTCGACGCCGCCCCGACCGCAAACTTCCCGGGCGTCGAACCAACGACCACCTGCGGACACTGTCGAACCGCAACGCTCATGCCCCGTGTGCGGCACGAAAAACGATCCGACGTTGCGCGCCTGCGGCAATTGCGGCTCGGAATTCGGAACACGGAAACCCGGTACCTCCAACCGCTCCGCCAATCGAACGGACCGTTCCGGTAGTGCGAACGGCGATGCTCGGCCACGGGAAGGTTCGGGTGTGGCCCATCGAAATTGTCCCATTTGCTCGAAGGCGAACCCTTCGGATGCGGCCAAATGCGGCCATTGCGGCTCCGATTTCGGCGTGGGACGGCGAACAGTTTCCGATTGAAACGGTCTGATTCCGGGGCTTCGAGGTGTCGCGATGCGAACCGCCCGAAATCTCGCAGCTGTCGGCCCGCTGGAGCAGGTGGGCACGCGGGAGGCGACGGGCGCGCTTCCGCACCATTTGCAGGCCATGCGCTTCCGCGCCTCCACCAACCGGGACAGCACGTTCCAAACGTGGGAGTCGGCACTCCCCCGGGCCTTCGATAACCCGCCTCGAGGAAAACCCCGCAGCGGGTTCTGCGTTTTTCCTGCAGGTTGGGGGCCGAGCCCCTGCGACCCACTCGGTTTCCTGCTCGGGAATCAAATGTGAAAATGGGCCCTCGGTGGACCCGGAACCGGTTGCCGATCGCGACCCGGCCCCGCGCGACCCGGCCCCGGTGTTCGGGGCGAACCGATCTTCGGCACCGGGATCGCTTGACGAAACTCCGTTTCCTCGTAGAATCGAACCCAATCCCCGATCGGAGTGAAGTCATGCAACCACCCCCCCACGTCGAAGTGTTTTCTCTCTGCGCATCCATGATCAAGGCCCGCGCGGTCTGGGCCGCGGCGCAGCTCGGAATCGCCGACCACGTTGGTACGGCCCCGGTCTCGGTCGATGCGCTCGCGGACGCCACCAAGACCCACTCCGATACGCTGTACCGGGTGCTGCGGCTGCTTGCGGCGAACGGCATTTTCCATGAGTCGGAGGGGCGGTGCTTCGCACATACGCCGCAAAGCGAATCGCTGCGCAGCGATCACCCGACGAAAACCCGTGCGGCGGTGCTTCTGTTGGGGGGTATCGACTTCTGGAACGCGTTCGCCCGCCTCGACCGCAGTGTCGAAACCGGCGAGTCCGGTTGGAGGATGACCCAGGGCATGGGCTTCTTCGACTGGCTGCCCAACCACCCCGAAGCGGCGCCGATCTTCAACGATGCGATGGTCGGCATCCACGGCGGCGAGCCTCCCGCCGTGGCCGAGGCGTATCCGTTCGCGGGAACGGTGGTGGATGTCGGTGGGGGCTCGGGAAATATGCTGGTCCATATCCTCGGGCGCCACGCGGACGCCACGGGCGTGCTGTTCGACTTGCCGCACGTTGCGGATGCGGCCCGGGCCAACCTGCTTTCCGCAGGTCTCGCGGACCGGTGCACCGTGCGGACCGGCAACTTCTTCGAGGGCGTGCCCGAGGACGGCGATGTGTACGTGCTCTCGCACATCGTGCACGACTGGGACGAAGACAGTTGCGTGCGGATCCTCTCCCACTGCGCCAAGGCAAAGAAGGCCGGAGGAAAGGTGCTTTTGGTGGAAATGGTGGTGCCCGGACCCAACGAACCCCACCCCGCCAAGGAGCTTGATCTCGTGATGCTGGCGGTGCCGGGAGGACGCGAGCGCACCGTGGACGAGTATGCGGAGCTGTTCGGCAAAGCCGGGTTGCGTTTGACGCGGGTCGTGCCGACCATGAGCCCGGACAGCGTGCTCGAAGCCGAGTAGGCGGCGATCCGGGCGCGCGGGCACTGCGCGGTGGCGCGGGAGCAGGTGGGCTTGCGGGAGGCCACGGGCGCATTGCTGCACCATTTGCAGGCCGTGCGCTTCCGCGCCTCGACCACCCGGGACAGCACGTTCGGATAGCGGGTGGCGGCACGCCGGGTGGTGTCCCTCCGATAGCATGACCCCATGCGGGATCCACTCCGGCGCGCGCCGTTGTCGTTGAAGGACTATGTCGCGCAAATGCGCGCGATCCCCGGCGGGACCTTCCTTCCGGGGGGAGAGCCCGCGGCAACGAAACATTTCGTGACGTTGTCGGCCTTTCGGATGGGCGCCACTCCGGTGACCGTGGGGATGTGGATGGAATACCGCCGCGCTACCGGCGGCCGGTTGCCAAATGCGCCCGACTGGGGCTGGCAGCCGAACCATCCGATGGTGAACGTGTCCTACCATGACATCGCCGGGACGGATGGGGCCGGGGGCTTTTGCGCCTGGGCGTCCCGGAGGGCGGGCATCGCACTGCGCCTACCCACCGAAGCCGAGTTCGAATACCGCGCGCGCGACGGTGGCAAGGAAATCGCCTATCCGTGGGGCAATCGGTTCGACCATCGACGTCTCTGGTGCTCGGATACCGAATACGGCGACGCCAAGCGGACCGCGCCGGTGGACCGGGAGGAGCGCATCCACGTGAACTCCCTGGGCCTTTCCGACATGACGGGGAACATCATCCAGTGGTGCCGGGATTGGTACGCGCGATACCCCGCCGGCCCGGCGACGGGCCCGGTGGGGCCGTCCACCGGCACGGTGCGCGTGATTCGAGGCGGTTCCTGGGGCAATCATGGCGCGGTCCAATTCCGCTCCATGCTTCGTGGTTGGAATGGCCCGCTCCGGACGAGCCCGTGCATCGGGTTTCGATTGTCCGCTCCGGGAAAGTAGCCCTTTCCCTTCTCCGGATGCGGGCGGGCCTCAAAACAGGCTTTTCTGCACCGCCACCGCGCCCGCACGGTGCACCAGCGACGGAGCGTCCCGGAGCGCCACCGACGCCGCCGCCGGCGCGGACGACAGGCCCGCGCCGCGCCACGCGGATTCCCAAGCCCCGCGCACCAACGCCGGCGTGTTGTTCACCTCCGACAAGTGCGCCCACCACACCGCCGCCGGACCGTGTTCGGAAACGTGCTCGAGCACGAATCGCGTCGCCGATCGGTTGTCGAGGTGGCCCGTGGCCGAAAGGATGCGCCGTTTCAAATGCGGCGGATACGGACCCAGCCGCAATCGGTCCAAGTCGTGGTTGGCCTCCACCACCAGCAACTCGCACCCGACGCACGCGGCACGCCACTCCGGGGTCACCACCCCGGTATCCGTGGCCACCGCCACCGCGCGACCGCGCCACTCCACCCGAAATCCACACGGCTCAGCCGCGTCGTGCGCCGTCGGAAACGTGCGCACCACGAACGGCCCCACCGAAACCTCATCCTGCGTGCCCACCACGTGCGCCGGCGGCGTGCGCCCCAGCGCATCCTGACGCGAAAGCGCCGCCACCGTGCCCGCCGTCGCCACGATCGGGGCGCCATGCCGGCACGCCCACGGCACCGCGGCCGCGATGTGGTCCCCATGCTCGTGGGTCACGCAGATGCCGTGCACCGCCTCGGGCGCGACCCCGCGCTCCCCCAACCACACCCGCAGTGTCCGAATCCCCACCCCCGCGTCGATCAGCAACCCACCCTCGGGCGTGGCCACGAGCAGGCAATTGGCGCTCGACCCGGAAGCGAGACAGTGCACCGTGAACCCATCGCTCACGCCGCGGGTCCCCAGCCGCCACCGCCCGGAGTCTCGAGGATCAACCAGTCCCCCGGCTCCACCTCGGCGGCCACCACGCCCTCCAGCCGAGTGCCGTCCCCGCGCACCAACGTTTGCCGGCCCGGCGCGCCGTCGCTTCCCCCGCCACCGCCCGCCGGCGCGCACACCCGCGACTGCGCCAGCACCGACAGCGACAGTGGCTCGAGGAAACGGATCTCCCGCACCGCGCCGTCGCCGCCCGGCCAGCGGCCCGCACCCCCCGATCCGCGCCGAATGGCGAACCGCTCCAGCCGCACCGGAAGCCGCGTCTCGAGGATCTCCGGATCGGTGATCCGGGTATTGGTCATCCAGGTGTGCACCGCGGAGGCGCCGGCCACTCCCTCCGCGGCACCCGCCCCTCCGCACACGGTTTCGTAGTAGCCGAACCGCTCGTTGCCGAACAACACATTGTTCATCGTGCCCTGCGAGTCCGCGCAGAGGCCGAGCGCGCGCACCAACGCCGCCACGATGCGCTGGCTGGTTTCGGTGTTGCCGCCCACCACCGCCGGGCACCGCGTGGGATCCGCGGTGAACGTTGGATTCAGGAAACTTCCCGCGGGAATTCGTATCTCCACCGCGTCGAGCAACCCCTCGTTGAGCGGAACCGGTTCCGCCACCAGCATCCGCACCACCGTCAACACCGCCGCGCGCACCACGGCCGGCGGCGCGTTGAAGTTGCCCGGATGCACCGAATCCGTTCCCGCGAAATCCACCACCGCAGTGCCATCGCCGGGAAGGGTCACCGCCACGCGCACCGCATGCCCGTCGTCGAGGTGCGCCTCCGCCCGGTGCACGCCGGCTCCCCGGGCCCGCAGCGCGTCCCGGACGAGCCGCGCCGCGTGGTCGGCGAGCGCCACGCGATGCCGTCCCAAGGTTTGCGCGCCGTGGACTTCCGCCAAGCGCCGCAGCGCCGCCCCGCCATGCCGGTTCGCCGCACGTTGCGCCTCGAGATCCGCCAAGTTGTCGGACACGGATCGGCTCGGAAACGGTCCGCCCGAGAGTACCGCCGCGAGCGTTTCCGGATCCGCCGGGGTGGGGGGGAGCGCCACGCCTTCCTCGGCCAACGTTCGTGCGCCCGGAGGCATCGAGCCGGGGCGCGTACCGCCGATTTCGGCGTGGTGGGCCCGGGACGCCACGAATCCGAGGCGGTGTCCAAGGTCGTCGTGGACCGGCGTCACCACCGTGATGTCGGGCAGGTGCGACCCGCCCCACGCGGGATGGTTGACCACCCATTCCGTGCCCGGACCGCAATCCACCGTTTCGATCAATCGGCGAACGCAGATTCCGAGCGCGCCGAGGTGCACGGGAATATGCGCCGCGGTCGCCACCAGCGCTCCGTCGGGCCCCAGCAACGCGCAGGAGTAGTCGAGCCGCTCCTTGACGTTCACCGAAAGCGCCGTCCGCCGCAGCATTTCGCCCATGTCGGTGGCGATGGCCTCGAAGCGGCGCGCGAAAAGCTCGCGGGCCACCGCCTCGGGCGCTGCGGAACGCTCCGGCGCGGAGCCGGGCAGGCGACGGAGCACCAGCGCACCCGCGGCGTCCACCGTCGCCCGCCAGCCGGGCGGCACCCAGGTGGTGCCGTGCGGTTCGGCGAGGACGCGCGGCCCGTCGATCGAACCACCCACCGGGACGCCCGCCCGCGGCCCGGGCGTGTCCGCGATCGGCTCCGGCGCCACGCCCGCAAACACCCGCAGCGACTCCACTTCGATCGGCCGCCCGGGGCGCCAGGCACCGTGGATCGCGGCGAACGCTTCGGAGAATTGGTCCGAAAGCAAACGTCCGGGTTCCGGCTCGATCTCGAGCGGGGTTTCGGTGCCCAGCAGTCGGAGCCGCGCC
>JBJTRZ010000352.1:0-2302 GCA_046076415.1 Armatimonadota bacterium | reverse complement strand
ACCGGGTGTTCTGTGGAGGTTTCGCCTTGGTGGATCCGAATTTGGAAGGGCGTGGCCAGGGCCGATGGTGTCCACCCCCGTGAAAAGTGGAAACGTTGATATCCGCTTAAACCGCTCGCCGCCGGGGCGGCGGATACTGGCGACGGTGACCAGGATTCCTCGCTGAGAGTGGTTCCGGGCCGCGGTGAACGCGGCCCGTTTTTTTGCTTTGGGAGGGGCGGATCGCCAATGCCCTCGCATCCTCGACGGATGTGGACCGGAGCAAGGGGTCCCGGGCGGCCCGTTCATCGCGCCGGTGGTGGGTCTGCCGGCGCTTGGGGTCGGAACATCGGGGCAGTCCGTAGCACTCGGACTAAAGTCGTTTTTCGGACCCAAATGGTCTCCGGCTCGCTCCGAATCCAATAAAACACCCCCGGAAAACGATCCGGGGGTGTTTTGACCGTACATTCGCTTCAGCGACAACCCTCTCGGGACATGCGGTCTTGAATGGATGCGATCTCGCGATTGTAGTAGTCCACTTTATCTTGCGAGTAACGCACGCGGTTTTCCGCATTTTGGATTGCGGATTCGGCAAAGCGGATTCTGGTCTCTGCATACCCGCGGGCTGTATCGGTTTTGGCCCTGCGATACTCCTCCAGGGCTTCGCGATGGCGTTGCTGGGCATCCGAAAGCGATCTTTGGGCCTCCCGCAAATTCGACGTGTTGTGGCTGAGCCAGTCTTGCGCGCTCCGGAGGCTGGACCTCAACGAGGAGCAGTCGGCGTGAACGGGACCAACGGTTGCGAAAACGCCGACGAGCACGAGCGCACCTATTAGAAACGCTTTGTTCATCATTGACCGGAACACCTTTCCAGACGGAGAGTGGCGCGTCCCGAAGTGAATCGGGCAGTACACTCCCAGTGTGTATCACATTCCTTCAACCCGTTGTCTGTGGGATTTTGCAGGAGGCCTCTGAAAGGGCGGAACTTCTCGCCTCGCGCTAATGATTGGGGTGGATCGACAACCTGTAAGCTTCTCGTTCCACGCAAATGCATCGACCCATACGGGTCCATGGGCAACGGGCAAGGTTATTGGTCGTAGGGTTTGCAGGAAGAAACATTCGCAGTTTGGAAAGTCGTCCCATGGATAAACTCCCCATCGCCGGTCCCATCGTGCAGGTGGCCATCGACGTGCTGGACATCGATGCGGCGCTGCGGATCGCCGAGGCGGCGGTGCGCGCCGGTGTCGACTGGCTCGAAGTGGGAACCCCGCTCGTGACGTTCGCAGGCACCAAGGCCATCGGCGCCCTTGCCGACGCATTCCCGGGGGTGCCCGTGCTCGCCGATTACAAAATGATGGACGGCGTGCGCAAATACGTGGCGGAAACGGCGGCCCGGGGAGGACGGCTCGCGACCATCTGCTCGGTCGCCAGCGATGCCAGCCTGCGCGAGGCGATCGCGGCGGGCAACGACAACGGGGTCGCGATGATCACCGATCTCTACGCCCACCCCGATGTTCCCGGACGGGCGGTCGCGCTCGAGGCCATGGGAATCGATTCCGTCTATGTCCACTGGGGCGCGGATCAGCGGCGCGAGGATCCCGGCCACGACCCCCTCGCCGACCTGCCGGCGGTGGTGGACCGGGTGGCGATTCCCGTGGGCGTGGGCACATTCTCGGTCGAGGACGGCGTACGCGCGTTCCGACTCGGGGCATCGATCGCCGTGATCGGAGTTCCCCTCATCCTCGAAGCCGACATCGAGGGCGCGCTGAAGCGGTATGTGCACGAGGCCAAGGCCGCGTGGAAAGGAATTCGTTCATGAACGGTCGAGCGATTGTTTTTCCGGCTCCGCACCACGCCGAAGTGCGGTCGGTGCCGGTGCCCGAACCCACCGGAGCATCGTTTCGCATACGTACCGAGTGCACGGGGGTCAGCCAAGGCACCGAGACGTGGGCCTACACCGGGCGCCGGCCCGAAACCGAATGGCCGACCATTCCCGGCTACCAAGGCATCGGGATCGCCGAAGGTGGACCGCTCGCCGGTCGGCGCGTGGCATTCCACAACGGCGCCTATCCGCCGGGTTACCCGGAAAGCTGGATGGGGGCGCACCGCGAATGGGTGGTCGCCACCGAAGCCACGCCGTTGCCGGAGGGACTCGACCCGGTCGCGGCCGCGTTGTTCTCGGTGGTCGGAGTGGCGCTGCGCGGTCTGAAGCGATCCACGATCGAGCCCGGAACCACGGCGGTCGTGCTTGGCCTCGGGGTGGTGGGCCAGTGCTGCGCGCAGGTGCTGCGCGCGCGGGGCGCCGCGGTGACCGCCACCGACA
>JBJTRZ010000351.1:0-1705 GCA_046076415.1 Armatimonadota bacterium | reverse complement strand
GGTACCCGGGGGAAACGGATGCCCACCACGCCAACACCGTGGCGTTCGCTCAGGCCGTCGGTTTCCAGCGAACCCATGTGTTTCGTTACTCCCCCCGCCCCCGCACGTTCGCGGCGACCCTGCCCGACGATGTGCCCGACGACGTGAAGCGGAGTCGGCACGCGGAATTGCAGGCGGTGGTCGATGCCTCCAATCGCGAATTCTCGCTGGCCCGCGTGGGACGAACCCTCGACGTCTTGGTGGAAGGGGGCGAAGGAGGCCCCGGCATGCTCTCCGGCCATACGCCCGACTACGTCAAGGTGCGCTTTGCCGGGGAACGTCGATGGATCGGGCGGATCGTACCGGTGAACATCGAATCCGTGGAATCGGACGCGGCCGTGGGCGCGATTCCGGCGGCGTGGACCGCACCGGTCGAGCCCGCGCCGGCGGTGGGCTATCTTCCCTTGGCGACCGTGCGTTGAACCACGATCCCAACGTCGCTTCCGAAACCTCCCCGGAAGCCGCGCCGTCGACCACGATCTCCGCCGAGCCGATGATCGCGTTGCGCGACGTGGTGGTGCGCTACCGCGAGGGTGCGCCGGCGGCGCTCGACGGGGTGAGCCTCGAGGTTCCGCGCGGCGATTTCGTGTTCCTGGTGGGGGCCACCGGGGCTGGCAAGTCGACCTTGCTCCGTCTGCTGTACGCGGAGGCGCGCCCCACTTCCGGCGAGGTCCGGGTGGATGGAACGGATGTGGGTGGGCTCCGCCCCGGGCAAGTGCCGGCGTTGCGCCGCCGCATGGGAATCGTTTTGCAGGATTACGGACTTTTGCCGCGGCGCAATGTTTGGGAAAACGTCGCCTTCGCCTGCCATGTTCTGGGCTGGAGCCGTCGCGACACGCGCAAACGGCTTCCGGTGGTGCTGGAGCGCGTGGGCCTGATGCACCGCTGCGAAGCGTTCCCCGCCGAACTGTCCGGCGGAGAGCAACAGCGGGTCGCGATCGCGCGCGCTTTGGTGGGCGAACCGCCGCTGCTGCTCGCCGACGAGCCAACCGGCAGCTTGGATCCGGAAACCGCGGCGGGGATCATGGACGTGCTGGCCGGAGCGGCGGAGTCCGGCACCACCGTGCTCGTCGCCACCCATGACCAATTGTCGGTGGATCGCATGCGACGGCGCGTCGTCGCGATCGAGGGCGGCCGGGTGGTTCGCGACACGCCGAGCGGCGGATACGGAGCCGGAGCCTGATGGCCACCCTGCTCTTCCTCGTGCGGGAAGCGTTCATCAACCTGCGGCGCCATGGCATGATGACCGCGGCCGCGGTGTCGACGCTGGCCGCTGCGCTCGTGCTGTGCGGTGGATTCGTGCTCGGAGCGGCGCGGGTGGTCACCATCGCAAGGCGGCAGGTGGACGCATTCGAGATGCGCGTTTTCTGCCGCGCGGAATCGAGTCCGGTCGCCATGGCGGAAATCCGCAGCCGACTGGTCGCCTTGCCGGGCGTGCGCAAGGTCGATTTCATCCCGCGTGAACAGGCGTTCGAGGAGCAGGCGCGCGGCCTTCCCATCGACACCGATGGCGTTCCGAACCTGTTCCCCCACACCTATGTGGTGCGTTTCGACGCGCCGGAGACCGCCAAACGCACCGCGGATCTGGTGCGGGGATGGCACGGCGATGTGGAGGGGGTGGACGTCCGCGAGCGGGAACTGGACATGGCCCTGCGCATCGCCGGCT
>JBJTRZ010000350.1:0-3470 GCA_046076415.1 Armatimonadota bacterium | reverse complement strand
ATGCAGGTCAAGACCGCGGTCACCGGCTACGGCGGTGCGGACAAGGAGCAGGTGCAGGCGATGGTGGTTCGCCTGCTGGGGCTTCGCGAAACTCCCCGCCCCGATGATGCGGCGGATGCGTTGGCGGTGGCGATTTGCCACGCCCATTCGCGGTTGCTTCGGGAGGCGGGCATGCGGCGCGCCCGCGGACATCGTCGCGGCGGTCCGGACTACTCCTGAGACCGGCACCTTCGTCGGCAATCGGCCAGTCGCGGGAGCGCAAGCGCCATTCGACAAGCGAACTCAGTCGCACTCCCAACCGTTCGTTGCGAACGATTTCGTGGCGGCGGGATCGCAGTAGAGGTTGTCGAAGATTCCCGACGAGACCACGAACTTCGCATGGCCATCGGCGAACACGAACCCACCGCCGCGGGAGTGCCAGCGCGTGAAGTAATCGGGGAAGTATCCATATTTGGCTCCCCCGGGATCTTGGTCCCCTCCGAACCACGGGAGCATTTCGTCGCGCATCAGCCGTGTTTCGGCGGGGCGCTCGAACGCCGCGTCGGCGATCGGCCCGGAAGGCAGGCACCAACTATTGGAGGTCGTGCACACGACATTGTTTTGGACCGAGACGCCGTCGATGGTGGAGAAGGCGCCGCGCGTGAAACGGTAGGACGAACCGTAGCAATCGCGGTAGCTGCGCGCCTTGGATCCCAGATCCGAACATCCGCCGTAGTCGATATTCGAGGGATTGTTTCGAGGTACCGGTCCTCCCGCGTCGTCCGGGCAGCGGAAAACGTCGACACTTTTGCAGTACGGCTGCAGCGCCGTCTCGATTCCCTTGTGTCCGGGAAGGTCGGCCGCCGGCTGGGTGTTGTACGCTTGGAAAATCGGCATGGTTTCGTCGTGGTCCTGCACGTACATGCGGACGGCCATTCCGATTTGCCGGAGGTTGGAGATACAGGATATTTCCCGCGCCTTCTCGCGTGCCTGTGCGAAAACGGGAAACAGGATCGCCGCGAGGATCGCGATGATGGCGATCACCACCAGTAGTTCGATCAAAGTGAAACCCCGACGCATCGGATGGGCCTTTCGGCAGTTTGCGCGGAACCGGATCCGGCAAAGGCGCGGGGAAACGGGAGGAGCCGCCTCGGGGGACGGTCGATCGCTTTCCTACGCCGGTACGAACCGGATCAGGTTCCGGGGTCGGCTCGAAGCCCTCTCAGCCGCGCCGCGATGCACGCGAATCGGCTCCCCCAGCGAACATGCCACTATGGATTTGGACCGCTCGCGGCGGCCGTCTGCGCTGAGGCTACCGTGCCTCGGCAGGCGTGTCAATCGTCCGCTGCCGCGGGGGCGGGCGGTAGAATGGGACCATGCTCGATATCCGACGTCTCCGCAGCGAACCGGACCTGGTGAAGGCCGCCTTGGCCAAACGGGGGGAAGCCCCCGCGTCGGTGGACGCGATTCTGGAGATCGACGTGGAGCGCCGACGCGCGGTGACGGAATCGGAGAACCTCAAGGCGGAGCAGAATCGCATCGGACCGCAGATCGCCCAGCGCCGAAAGGCGGGCGAGGATGCCACCGACCTGCTGGCGCGTTCCACCGAACTCAAGCACGAATTGCACGCCAGGGACGAAGCGTTGCGGGCGCTGGACGCGCGTCAGGACGAAGCGCTCTCGCGCTTGCCCAACCTTCCCCTCGACGACGTCCCGGCCGGGGGCGAGGATTGCGCCACCGTGCTGGGCGACGTGTCGCGTCCGCTTCCAACGTTCGTGTTCGAACCGCGTGCGCACTGGGATCTGATCGAATTGCTCGGACTTGCCGACTTCGAGCGGGGAGCGCGTCTGACGGGATCCGGGTTTGTCGTCTACACGGGAATTGGTGCCCGCCTGCAGCGGGCCTTGTCGTCGTTCATGCTCGACCACCACGGGCGCTCCGGATACACCGAGGTGGGACTGCCGTTCCTCCTGAGCCGCGACTCGATCACCGCATCGGGGCATGTCGTGAAATTCCTGTCGGAGATGTACCACGACGCCGAATCGGATCTTTTCCTGGTGCCGACCGCCGAGCCCGCGCTCGTGAATCTCCACCGCGACGAGATCCTCGATCACGATGCGTTGCCATTGCGGTATGTCGCCCATACCCCTTGCTGGCGACGCGAGGCCGGGGCTGCCGGAAAGGATACGCGCGGACTGCAACGGATCCACCAGTTCGAGAAGGTCGAGCTTTTCCGCTACGTGCGTCCCGAGGAATCCGATTCCGCGCTTGAAGAAATGACGGCGGAGGCGTGCGGAATCCTCGATGCGCTGGAAATTCCCTGGCGCCTGCTCAAGCTCGCGGCCGGAGATATCGCGTTTTCGGCGGCGAAGACCTACGACGTGGAGGCGTGGTCGCCGGGCGTGGGCAAATGGCTCGAGGTTTCCTCGGCATCGAACTGCACCGACTTCCAGGCGCGACGCGCCGGGGTGCGTTACCGTCCCGAACCCGGGGCCAAGCCGGCCTATTGCCACCTGCTCAATGCGTCGGGCCTCGCGCTCCCGCGCGTGCTTGCGGCGCTTCTCGAGACGCACCAACGGCCCGACGGCACGGTTTCCATACCCTCGGCCCTGCAGCCGTATTTGGGCGGGCTCGAACAACTGTCTCCATCGCGGTGATCCGGGCCGTACTTTTCGATATCGACGATACGCTCTGCGACGACACGGGGCATTTCACCCGGGCTGCCGAGCGTGTGGCCGGGTTCGCCGAGGCTTCCCTTCCGGGTTTGACCTCCGGAGCTTTGGCCGAGACCTATCTGGAAGTCTCCGATCATTACTGGACCCGGGAGATTGCCCTCACGAAGCCCGAACCGCTTGGGGTCGTGCGGGAACGTCTCTGGCGGCGCGCGTTCGCACGGCTCGATCTCGAACCGCCGCAACCCATCCTGTCCTCGATTCTTGCGGAATATGCGCGGCTCCGGCTCGAGGTGTTGCCCGAGCTGCACCCGGGGGCGCTCGAGGTGCTGGGTGAGCTCCGTTCCCGCGGCCTGCGGGTCGGACTCGTCACGAACGGGCTTTCGGAAACGCATGTCCCAAAGGCGACCCGCCTCGGCCTGCTCGCCCATGCCGACACGTTCCTGATGCCCGATCGCACCGGATGGGCCAAGCCCCATCCTCGGGTCTTCGAGTTGGCGTGCGCGGATCTAGGCGTGCCCCTTTCGGCCACCCTTCACGTGGGGGATTCGCTCTCCGCCGACGTCGGGGGCGCAAAGGCGGCGGGGTGCGGTGCGGTATGGTTCAATCCGCAGCGCAAGGCCCATCCCGGCAAGGACCACCCGCTTCCCGACCATGTCATCGAGGATCTCCGGGCCATCCCGGATCTGGCAACGCGGTGGACATCGGCGGGGTAGAATGGCCCGTCATGGCCGCCCAGTCCCTCGAACAAATCGTCTCCCTCTGCAAACGTCGCGGTTTCCTTTACCCCGGCAGCGAAATCTACGGAGGCCTGCAAGG
>JBJTRZ010000349.1:0-1988 GCA_046076415.1 Armatimonadota bacterium | reverse complement strand
GCAGCCCGACGACCAGATTGTTCCGGCCGGCAAGCGCCTTGCGCTGATGATTCTTTCGAGCGACCGGGATTTCACGCTCTGGCCCAAGGCGGGCACCGCGCTCACCGTCGATCTATTGTCCACGCGGATCCAACTTCCGATCGTGGGGGGTGCCGCGGCCCTGCGCGCCGCGGTCGGCGGAAAATAGCGGCGCCTCGGCTGGGCTGGGTGGGTTGGGGGGCGTTGGTTGGGATCTGGACCAACCCCGACCGATTAGCCGAGAATACCTGCGGGAATTGCGGGGTGTTGGTTCCGGTTTTGGACGGATTGCGGGAGTGATGGAGCGAGATGCTCGCCACCGCCCACTTCACCACGCGTCAGGCCCAGCGTGCGCGCACGGATGCCACCGTCGCATTGGTGCTGCGCTACGGCCGGCGGTTTTTCGAAGGGGACGACCGGGTGTTCTTCCTGGCTCGGCGCGATATCCCGTCCACGATCAAACCGGAGTTGGCCGAGCGCGCGCACGGCACCGTGGTGGTGTGTCGCGGCGACGTGTTGATCACCACGTTCCGCAACCCGCGGTATCTCCAGCGCCTCAAACGCCGCGTCGGCCGCCCCCGCCGGAGGGGGTGAACCGCCCTGTCACCGATCTGCCGAGGGCCCGTCGAAGCACACCCCGTCGGACCGTTTGTCCCCTGCCTCAGCGCAGCTCGGCCGCCCGTTCGAAGGCTTGTTTGTAGAAGGTTTCGTTTGCGTCGCCGAGTCCGGTCAACAAAGCCATCGTGTCGTGGCCCACGCCCGGAACCTCGGTGAACGTGTGCTCGATGCGGAGCCGTTTCAGATGTTCGGAAAACTTGCGATTGAGGTCGGCCGTGAAGTCGCGTGATCCGACCGCCTGGCGCAACAGCAACTTTCCCCGGACCTTGCCCGCCTGCCGCGACGCGATCGTGATCGGACTCTGCTTGCGGAAGTAGTCCATATCGCCGCCGAACGTCGCCTCGAGGATCTCCTCGCGGCCTTCGGGGTTGGCGATGGCACGGGGCCCATCGAGTTCCAGGTCCAACGGCCCGCCGGCGAGGATCGACGCCGCGCCGAACACGTCGGGGAACCGCAGTCCCAACCGCGCGGCCCCGTACCCACCCATGCTGAACCCCTCGACGAGGCGACCTTCCCGGCGCGCCACGGTCCGGAAGGCCTCGTCCACATGGGGAACCAACTCCTTGACGACGACGGTCTCCATCGGGACCTTGCCATCTTTGGAATCGCACCACATGCTCGCGAACCGACCATTGGGAAACACGATGCGCATCGGTGGGATGCGCCCGGCGCCGATCTTGTCGCCGAACAGGCGCGCGAGCGGAGCGATTCCCGGCAGCCCTCCGCTGGTGCCGTGCAGCCAGTAGAGCACGGGGTACCTGCCCTCGTTATCCTTGGCGACCCTTTCGGGCGTGAAGACATGGAAACTCACCCGCGCCTTGGCGGCCTTGCTCTCGAACGTTCGAAACTCCACGCCGGGAGCCTCCACGGGCCGGGTGACCCACGGTATTCGGTCCCGAACCGAGCGCTGGGGGCCACGGTTCCCGGGTAGACGCGCGATCGGGATTTCCATGGGTGCAGATTACCGGAAAGGCGCCCCTTAAAGGACGGGTTCCACCCCGGTGATTCTGTCCGAATCGACGCTCTCGCTGGAATTCGATCCCCCTCGTTCAATGACGTGTCGGCGAGGAAAGCCCCACCCACAGACCATCCTCCCCCCACCCCGCTCCCCCCGCACGTTACCGGTTCGCAGGTTTTCATGGCCAGCCGGGAGGAAATGGCACGCTTCCGACATGATCTTTCCGTTATGGCCGACACACGCCCCGTCCAGGGCGTCCTCCTCGCGCTCGCCCCCCTCGCGGTGGCCTGCGCCGCACTGCTGCCCGCACGCTCCACCGCGCAGATCAAGCCGCCCACCGCCAAGTCCCCCGACTTCGCGAAGGAGGTCCAACCCCTGCTGCGCGCCAAGTGCA
>JBJTRZ010000348.1:0-8009 GCA_046076415.1 Armatimonadota bacterium | reverse complement strand
GTTGGTCCAGCAGTTCCGAAACCACCTCGATGGCGGACTTGCCACGATACAGCGGCGCGGTGAGGGGCTGCACGATCGAAACGGTTCCGTCGAACGCGCGGGCATCGCCCCATGCCTCGAGCGCGTGCGCCTCGGGCAAATGCCAGTGGCTGACGGCGCTCGTCTCGTCTTCGTAGAGCCCAAGCCGAACAACCAGTTTGGCCTTTTCGAGCGCGGCCCCGAATCCAAGATCGGCCGGCGCGTTGTAAACCGGATTCCCGCCAAGAATCACCAACAGGTCGACGGAACCGGCGCCCAAATCCGCGACGACGTTCTTGAGGACACCCACGCCGGAAGTGGGGTCGGTCTCGATCGGATCGATGTACGCAACGGTGGAACCGATCGCACCGAGTTCGCTGTTGATCGCATGCGCCAAAGCGTGCACGGTGGCATCGACCTGATCGCCCGGCACCACGACGGCCCGCCCCTTGCCGGCGGCCTTGATGTCGGCAACAAGGGCATCGAAGAGCTTCGCATCGACGGATGCCGGCGCCGTTGCCTGCAAACCTGCCACGCGGCTTCGAAGCGCACGTGCGACCGCCTCGATTTCGGACGGCTTGACCGCGGCGCGATGGTCGGCCGCGGCACCGGTGAGCGTGTACGCGGATTCGATCGCATACAGGCGGTTCATCGCGGCCGCCCCCTTGCGAACACGGCGGCGATCGGCAAACGCACGGGAGTGCGCCACGGCCCCGGGCATTCCCGCGAGGAGATCCGCATCGAGCGCAACGATCACGTCGGCCTTCGCGAGATCGTAAACGGGCTGCAACGGCTCGCCAAAAGCGGTCTTGGTGCCCGTGAACACATTCGCACGGGAAATCGGTTCGTACTGCGCCCACCGTGCGGCCGGGAACCGCTTCGCGAATCGTTTCGCGATCGCGGCGTAGGCCGGCGAGGAAACGGTTTCCGAAAGCACGCGAATACCGGATCCGCCCTTGGCCGCCTGGGCCTTGAGCACCGGCCGGATCGCGGCGAGGAAACTCTCCCACGAACTGACTTCACCCCGCTCGATCACGGATTGGGATCGCTCGGGATCGTACAGGTTCAGGATCTCCGCTTGCGTGAACACGTCGGTCGATCCAAGGCTGGCCGGATGGAGGGGATTGCCCTCGATCTTGGACGGACGCCCTTCGTGCGACTCCACAACCACCCCGGTGGCGTATCCGCCCAGCGAAACCGCGGTGGCGTAGACCACCGAAACCCCGGGAATCATTCCCTCGGGCGCACGAACATAGGGAACCGACTTCGGGTCGGCGTTGATGATCTGACGACAACCCGCGCCGCCCGCGAGCGCCATTCCCGCGCCCGCGAGTTTGATGAAATCGCGTCGGTCCAAATCCAGCAGGCCTTCGCGGTCGGGGAATTCATCCTCGGCCCAGCGTCGCGCCTCTTCGGTGCCCGCCCGTTCGGCCCAGGACTTCCAGATCGGTTTCTTCACGGTGTGGTTCGCAGGTTCGTTGTGCATGGTGTACGCATCCCGGGTCTGCGGCGCGCGGGGCGCCGGCCGCCGCAGGTCAATGGTGGCAGACGGCGCAGTCGGTGAGCTGTTCCTTCTTGATGTGGTAACGTGCGACGAGTTCGCGGCCCTTCGCGAGTTCGTCCGACTTGCGCGCATACTGCTCGCCTTGCGCGAGGATCTGCTCCTCGGCCGTCAACTTGGCGGGGTCCTTGCGGATCTTCTCGTAGAAATCGAAGACGAATCCGGGTTCGTTGACGTACTTCTCCGGGTTGCGGTGGCATTCGAGGCACCAGCGCATTTGGAACGGCTTGCCCTTGTAGGCCATCTGCATCGATTGGACCGGACCGTGGCAGTTGTTGCAGTTGATGCCCCGCTTGATGTGGATGCTGTGGTTGAAGAAGACGAAGTCGGGCACCTTGTTGAGGGTGGTCCACTTCAGCGGTACATTCTTCTCGTAGCTCTCGCGCACGGGTTCGAGGAGCGGGCTGTTGCTCCAGACCTGCGAGTGGCACGACATGCAGGTATGGGTGGCCGGATACCCCGCCTTGGCGGAGGTCTCGACGGACGAGTGGCAATAACGGCAATCGATCCCCAGCTCGTTCACATGGTGCTCGTGCGAGAACGGCACCGGCTGGTCGACGGCGGTGGTGACTCCCGTGACGGCGGGTCCGCGCGACATCTGCGAGAGGATCACCATCACGCTCAGCGGCGTCGCCGCGAGACCCATCACCGCGAGTTGCGCATAGGTGTTGCTGCTGGGACGGAAAAGTTGTGGCATGTCGGTCCTGAATCCCGAAGCGCCGTCACGCCGAGGCGGCGGCAAGCGGAAAAACGGCCCCCGTGCCGGGGACCGAAACTTTGTACACTATTTCACGAAGGCTGGCAAGCCGTCCGGAAAGGGTCACGCGGCCACCGTCCGATCCACCGCCAACGCGAGGAAAAGCAGGGCCAAATAGAGCATCGAGTAGAGGTACATGGACCGCGCGCTCGGGCGATCCGGCCTGCGCCAAAGATGGATTCCGCGCCCGATGAGGACGACGTCGAGCGCGAGCGCGGAAACCACGTAGACCCAACCCACGAGCCCGTGGGCCATGGGAAGGAGCGAAACGACGGCGGTGATCGCCGCATAGGCGAGGATCTGCGCGATGGTCGACCGGTCCCCCACCACGCTCGGCAACATCGGAATTCCCACCTTGCGGTATTCGTCCTTGATGAGCAACGCCAGCGCCCAGAAGTGCGCCGGGGTCCAAACGAATATGATCGCGAACAAGTACCAGGCGAGGGGGCCGCGCAGGTCGCCCGTCACGGCGGTCCATCCCACGAGCGGCGGGAAGCAGCCGGCCGCTCCACCAATCACGATGTTCTGCGTGGTTCGTCGCTTCAACAGAAGCGTGTAGACCACCACGTAGAACACCAGCCCCGCCAGGCTGAGCGTCGCCGAGACCAAGTTCGCGCCGAGCCAGAGGATCAGGAACGACGCGACGGCGAGCGTTATCGCAAAGCCAAGGGCACGGCGGCCGGGGATGCGCGACGTGACGGTGGGTCGGGCCGCGGTGCGTTCCATTCGGGCATCGATGTCGCGGTCGATCACCATGTTGATGGCGTTCGCAGCGCCGGCGGAAAGGAAACCACCCGCGCACACGACGAGGAACAATCCCAGACCCGGCCACCCGCCCGCCGCGGTGAACATGGCGGTCAGGGTGGTGAAGAGGAGCAGCGAGATCACCCGCGGCTTGGTGAGCAAGAGGTAGTCCCGCCAGGTCGCAGGCCCCACGGGCCCCGGCGACGGATTGGACGGCGCGAACACCACGTCCTCGACATGGACGACATCCCGGGACAGCGCCGCGGCTGCAAGCAGGACGGACGACACCCAGATCAGGTCGGCGAGCAGCAAATGGACCAGTTGCATGGCGACCGGAGCCTTGAGCTGCACGTTCACGAATCCCGCGGCGATTTGACCGACGAATATCCAACCCACCGCCTTGCTCCAGATTCGCGTTTGCGGCGATGGACGCAGGTGGGCGACCAATCCCGCCACCAGCAGGAGCCACAGCCCGGTGGAGCCCGCGATGTACGGATGCAATACCTGCAACCTCAAGGCCCACGGTGCGTTCGGGCGCGCCGCGTCGGCCACGACCTGCTCGTGGCTGCTTCCCGGTGCGAGCGTGTCGCCGAGGGCCGCTATCGCACCCGATGTCCCGAGCACGATCATCGAGACGAACGCCAAACCCAGGACCGCGGCGACCGCACCTTGGCCGCGCACTCGGATCGCCGGCTTTCCGCCCGACCACCAGGCGGCGAGCGCAAGGGACGTGAGCAGGAAGAACGTGTTGCACAGATGCACGGACATCCAGATGCCGCGCTGCACCGTCGCGTTGTCGACCACGTACCCGCCCTTGACGAGCATCTTGCCGATCCACGCTTCGACGAGCGTGAAAAACAACGATGCCAAAGCGGCTCCGAAGGTGCGGGCTGGTTGCTTCCCGCGCCGCCACAGTACGAGCGCCCCGACGACCAGCCCGAGGATCAAGAGCCCGTCGATGACGGTCGATTGCCGGTGCGTGTATTCGATCAGGGTCTGGATGCGAGGGGCCACGGGAATCAGCACCCCGTTGCACGCGGGCCAATGGTCTCCGCAGCCATCCCCGGAGCGCGTCGCGCGCACCAGCGTGCCCAGAAGGATGACGAGGAAGTTGTAGGCGAGGACCCCCCATGCGAACCGAGGATACGCGGCGGGTTGCGGAGGGCGGGCTTCCATGGATCCGATGGGCATCTTACCTCCCCCGGGCGCGGGTGGGAAGCCTTGCGTTCACGACTTCGTGAAAAAAGTCACGAATAGGGCCGGATTGCTCCCATGGCTCGGCGGGGGGTACCATCGCGTTTCGGAGTTCCCGAGCGAAACGGAGGTCGCACCCACTTGGCAGGTACCAACCCCTACATGCAGGCGCCGCGGATCGAACGTCCACGCGGTCCCTACACCCTGACATTGCGCATCGATGGCGAGGAACATCGGATTTCGGTGCGTCCCGAGTCGATCCCCTACGGACGAAGCGGCCAACCCGGCTCGATTTTGGATATCTGCGACGGCTACGACATCGCGCTCGAACATACGTGCGGCGGCGTGTGCGCCTGCTCCACCTGCCACGTCATCGTGCGCGAGGGCTTGGCTTCGTGCAACGAGGCCACCGACGAGGAACTCGACCAGCTCGAGGAAGCTCCCGGGATTACGTTGCAGTCGCGGCTCGGATGCCAGTGCGTCCCCAACGGCACCAGCGACGTTGTGGTGGAGGTACCGGGATGGAATCGAAACGCGGTCAAGGAGACCCCGCACTGACGGCGCCCGGGATTGACAACACGGGACGTCCACGGTATAAGAGGTGCCGCGTGGGCGGTTGGCGCAGTGGTAGCGCGCTTCCTTGACACGGAAGAGGTCACAGGTTCGAACCCCGTACCGCCCATACGCAAAACGGTCGGCAATCGCCGACCGTTTTCGTTTTTCATGGGCTTCCCGAGACCCGGAAGCGCAAAGCCGCCCCGCCCGGAGGCGGCCACATCGGCGCTGGAATCGCCGTCTCGCCCGCCGGACGCAAACCGCCATCGTCGGCGCGCAGCGCCACGACCTGAACCGCGGGAACCTTGCCTCCGAGAAACGTCAATCGTTGCTCCGCCGCCTCCCCGCCGAGAAGCCGCAAGCGTAGTCTGCCGTCCACCGTGGGGATGGTGGTCCCCTCCCATTCGACTCCCTGCACGGCATCGCTGCTCCAAACCAACCATTCCGCGACCGCGCCACGTGCCTCGAGCACCAACGTGTCGCCCTCGACACGAACGGCGGCGGGCACCTTCGGGGGATCGGACGGCTCGGAAATCCAATCCCCTCCCAGCCAGGGAATATAGGTCTCCGCCGCACGTTCAACCCCGCCCGCAACCTCGATCCGGGCCGGATCGCCGGACGGTCGATGCAGGCGCTGCCCCTTGCCATCTCCTTCGGTCCAGAGAAAGTCGGTCCGGACGCGCGGCCGGTCCGGGCTGTCGGAAAGCATGGTCCAAGCTCCGTAGCCACCGCCCGACACAAGGGCTCCGAGCAGCACCAAGCCAGCGCCCCACTTCGGTGCATCGTTGCCGCGGAACGCCGCGAAGAGCGGTGCGGCCGAAAAGGCGACGACACCGACCACCACCTCCCGGCCCGGCCAGCCCAATGCCAAGGTCAAGCCATGGAGCACCGGCACCACCAACAGCACCCACGCCAACACGCAAGGAAGCACGAGGGCCGGTGCCGCCTTGGGAGGAAGGATGGCGAAGATCGCCAGCAGCAACGGAATGGCGAACCACCAAGCAGCTCCCGGTTCCATCGCGGCGACGGCAACCATCGCGCAGGCCCACGGAAATGCGCCTCCGAGCACGGCGGCCCGCCCCCGGAATCGCCGCACGACGAGCACCGCCAATCCGCCCGAAACCAGAAGCCCCCAGGCGAACAAGGCGATTTCGATTCCGCGCATGCCCCACGCCTCACCCCAAGGCAAATCGGATGCGGGATCGGGCAACGCCCGCCGTATCCCGTACGGAACGGCAACCGCCACGAGCGCGCCACCGACCGAGGACACAAGTCCCGCGAAAAAGCCCGGGACGGATCCCTTTTCCTTGCGCGCCACCAGCAGAGCCAGAACATAGAGGGCACCGACACCGCCGACCGCCGGCCAAGTCCAGTGCAGTGGGTAGACGACGACCCATCGCCCAAGCACATCGAACCAACCAGCATCGGGACCGTCCACGTCCGCCGCTGAGGCATCGGATTCCTCGCCGAGCGCGCGCACCAACGCCAAGACGGCATCGCCTTCCTGCTGCACGGTTCGGACGTCGAGCCGATCCGGTGTATCGAGCGCCGTGTGGTACGCGGGCCAATTCCCGATGAACGCGAAATCGACTCCGGTGAACCCCGCCTCGCGAAAAACCGTGAAGTCGGTGCTGTTGGGAAGGCGACGATACAGGGAAACCATCAGCGACGAGGTGGAAATCGGTCCGATGCGGGCCAACTTCCGAGCCAGATAACGATTCCCCGGGCCGGTTTGGAAGCAGAAAACCGTTCCACCGCCCCCGCGCGCCTCGAGGTTGATCACGATTCCAGGTGGCCGAACGGTCTTGGATTCGACCAGACTTCGAGCGCCAAGCAATCCGCTCTCCTCCGCATCCGTGATCCAGACCGACAGGCGAGGCATCCGCCCCTGGGAAGCGCGGAGCGCGCGCAGGGTTTCGAGGATCACCGCGACCCCGGACGCGTCGTCTCCGGCGCCTGGCCCGGTCGGCACCGAATCGTAGTGGGCGGCCAGCACGATCGGAGGTCCGTCGCCAGGAAACTCGGCGACGATGTTTTCCACGTGCGCGGCCCGAACGTGGGATGCGTAGGCCCTCGCCACGTTTCCGCGGGCCACGCGCGTCTCTCCGCCGAGTTCGCGCAGCGCGGCGACGATGGTATCGCGCGCCCTTCCATGCGCGACCGAGCCCGGCGGCCTCGGCGCTTCCGCGATGCGCTCGACCCAACGCATCGCCCTCTCCGCGGAAAAAAGATCCTTGTCGGCGTCGGCTCCCCGGGGCCCGGTGGGTTCCATAGCGACCACCACCGCAGCACATGCGAGGAGGAACATGACCATCCCGACGACCCACGATCCTACGCCCTTTGTCGACTTGCGCGCCATGGTCCCGCCTTTCGTCGCCCTCGGATGGAATCCCTTCGGCCCCGCTCGGGAGGAAACGGAGCAAGTGTGTCCCAATGGAATCCCATGCGACAAAGCAGCGTGGCGGTGGATGGCGACTTCCGGAATCTGGTGGAGGGGAAGCCAAGGGGGTGGTCGACCTTCACCTGGTCCGGAAAGGCGGATTTCGGACACGAATCCACGGGCCACGGCACCGCGGGTGCGGTCCGGGTGCATTCGGAGGATGGAGCCGACGCCGCTTGGACCCGAGTGGTGCCCGTGGAACCGTATTCAACCTACGAGTTGGTCGTCTGGATTCGGACCGAGGGCGTTCGAAAAGTGGAAGGCGATACTCCCGGCGCCCGGATAAACCTGCACGCCCGTACGGAGCACACCGAAATGGTGACGCGCACCTCCGATTGGACGCGGCGGACCCTTCGTTTCGATTCGGGCGCGGACGATGCGGTGCAGATCAACTGCATACTTGGTTGGTTCGGGCGGTGCGCCGGGTCCGCTTGGTTTTCGGATCTCGCCCTCACCCGCGTTTCGGGTCGGACCTTGGCCCCGCAAGCCACGATCGGCGGTCCGCTGCAGGTCGACCCGATTTCCCCCTACATCTATTCCCAATTCATCGAACATTTGGGACGTTGCATCCAGGGTGGAATTTGGGCGGAGATGCTCGAGGATCGGAAATTCCTCCATGCCGTGGGTTCGCGCGAAACGCCGTGGCGTGCCCTCGGCCCGGGGCGCGTCGAGATGGATCCCGCCGGAGCCTACGTGAACGATCATTCCCCGCGCGCCGATGCGCGGGGAGCGGGTGCCGG
>JBJTRZ010000347.1:0-7504 GCA_046076415.1 Armatimonadota bacterium | reverse complement strand
GCTCCGGCTCCGCGCCGGAGCCGGTCTTTATTTTCCGTTCTCGCGAAGCCATAGTTCCAGCGTCGCGATCAGCCATATCCGGACCCCGTGCCTGGGCTGGGGCAACGGCCGGTATTCCAGCCATTCGCGGATCGGTTCCGGTTCGAGCCACCGGCGGTACCGGGCACGCCGATCGAGTAACAGGTCGCGCGCGAACCGGGCCATCGGCCCCCGAAACCACTTCTGAACCGGAACCATCATCCCGCTTTTGGGACGTTCCACCACGGGCGTCGGCAGCAAATCCGCGACCGCATCCTTGAGCACGGCCTTCTCGCGGGTGCCATCGAGTTTGCATCGCGGTGGAATCGCGAATCCGGCCTCGACGATTTCCGGGTCGAACAAAGGCGAGGCGGCACGGAGCCCGTGGTGGCTGGTGAGATTCGCAACCTTCGCCAAAATGTGGTCGGCGCCCTTGAGGCGCACATTGATGCGCATCAGGCGATTGAGGTAAGAGCGCATCGGATTTCCGTCGTCCCGGAGGAAAGGCGTCAACAATTCCTCCTGCGGCGCCAATCGGGCGACCTCGGCCGCGACCTCGGGCCTCCAGAGACGCGGGAGGTCGTCGTGGCATTTTGCGAACGACCGGAAATAGGCCGTGCGGACATCGTCCGTTCCGTCGTCGTACATCGAGTGGAGCACCATCGGGAGATTCTTCGGCCCCCCGAAAACCGGGTCGCCACCCTCTCCGTTGAAAACGGTGCGTATTCCCGCGGCTCGTGCCGCGCGGGCCATGAGAAAATTCGGCGTGGTCAGCGGATCTCCGATGGGATCATCGAGGGCGGCGATCGACGCGGGAAATGCCGCAAGTATCGTGGGCTCATCGAACTCGAGCACATGGTGCTTTGTCGCCAAATGGTCGGCGACGGCCTGCGAAAAGGGAAGCTCGTTCGCGTACGGCTCGCCAAAATGCAGCGAAAAAGTGTGCACCGGCCCCGGATGGAGCCGGCGGACCAGTGCCGCCACGAGCGAACTGTCCAAGCCGCCGGAAAGGAAAACACCGACCGGTTCCGTGGGGTCGGTGGGTAGACGGCGGGCGACGGCGGATTCGAGCAGCGGCCTCAGGCGCGCCGCATGTTCGTGGATCGGTGCTTCCGGATCCCAAGCGCCCTCCCGGAGCGGTTCCACTTCGCGGGGTTCGGGTTCGACCTCGGGATCCCACTCGACGCCCGGGCGCAATTCTTGGATGCCGGCATGCAGGGAATCGGATCCGGGCACGAAGGCGCACGAAAGGTAATTGCGCAGCGCCGCCAACGATATGCCGTCGCCGGAGCGTGCCAGCTCGGCGGGGCGGTGAGCCGCGCGTACCGAACCGTCGGATTCGCGTCGCCAAAAGACCGTCGATTCACCGATGGCATCGCGTCGCAGAATCCGATCAACCAAAGGAATCGGCCGCACCGGCATCGATATCGGAGGCCAGCGTTCCCCCCCAATGGTCGTGGGCATGCCAACCCGAATCCACCATCCACAATCCCGGGCCCCAGCCGTAACCCGCGATCCATATGCCGTCGTCGTTCCAACTGTCGGCGGTGGCGTGTTCGGCGACTCGGGAAAATCCGCGCCAGGCCACCGAGAGCAAACGTGCCGGACGCATCGATTCCAAATCCCAACGATTGCCGGCGCGCAAGGCGTCGGCCTCCTCCGTAGGCAAAGGGATTTCGGTTGCCTCGGGAATCGGATCCCCGCTCCAGCTCGGAATGCGTGCGGCGCGCGCCTGCGCCGGTGTCAGGCCAAGATCGGCGATCCGCACCGCCGTGTCGGGAAACCATTCCGGCGAGCGCAGCTGTTGCGCCATCGCGAGCCCCTCGCGAGAGGCATCGTGCAACACGTGGACACGAAGCCCCGGGTTGCGGAGCAACATGGCGTGGATCGCAGGGAACGTCGCACCTGCTGGAAAACGTCGATCCAGCGAAACGATGGCGCAATTGTTTTCGAAGTGGAACCGATTGGCAACGAGCATTGCGGCCAGATCCGCGGTTTGCACCACGAGCGCCCGGTCGAACGAATAGGCCGCCAACTCCTCCGACGGGGCCGGTGCCTCCCGTTCCACCATGGCCCGATCCACCAACCGGCTCGGGGTTCCGTGGACTTCGATCCAACGCGCGAGATAGCGATCGCGAAAGGTATCGAATGGGAGGCGGGGAGCAAGGGCGCGTTCCACGGGCGCGGACGCTCCGATCGCCCCTCCAAGCAGCACCAACGGCGCGACCAAGGCGAGGACGCCCGCGGCCGCGCACCCGATTTTCGGCGCTCCAGGCATACGGCGCAAGAGTTCGTGCCACAACTGACGCTCGGTGTACCAGTGCGTGCCCCGTTCCGAAACGCGCTCGATCGCGCTGGCAAAGAGGAAGTCGTGGATTTGAAGCGGGTCCGCCACACCCAGGAACGCGTAGGGGTGGTGGCAGGCACCGCAACGGCCGGTGGTGCGCGCCCGGCCACCGGGCGTCTTCGATCCGCACTCGATGCATTTCACATCGGCAGTATACCGGTGGGCTCGAGCCGCTTCGTCAATCGAGTCCGTGGGACGTGCGCCACAACTCCCAGGCCACGAGGCACCAGACCTTTTCCGCTGCGCGGCGGGGACGAAACCCCTCAGATCCGCCATCGACTCCCTCCAACAGGGAAGCGACAAACTTCGAGTCGAAGCGACCCTCCCTCCGCAGGCGCAACGGCGAAAGGGCGGCCCGGACCCGTTTGAGGGTCTCCGGGGCTGCTCGACTCCAGTGGGCGGCCGGAGCGCCCATTCCGCGTTTGGGTAGATCCACGATTTCCGGCGGCAGGTACCTCCGCGCAATCCGTCGCAGCAGAGGTTTTTCCACCGCCCCCTCCAGGAACGATTCGGTGGGCAAGGCGAATGTGGCATCGGCGAGGGCCCGATCAAGCAAAGGAGCCCGAAGTTCCAGGCCGGCGGCACCGGCGATCGCCCCGCACCGCGGCGCTATGTTTTGAGCGCCCTTCAAGGCAAGATTCGCGGCCCGTAGTCGATGGACGAGCAAAGGATGGGTCGAAGGATCGAGGTGGGGACGAATATGGTTCGCAACCTCGCATCCGGCAACACGTTCCCTTTGGCGCGGTGTGTAGAGGAGGTCCGTCGCTCCGTGGAAACGATGATAGGTCCGCAGATATTCGTTGGTTTCATCCTCGATTCCATAGGTGCTCGAGGCCACCATGGGTTTGTTGGCCCAACCTCCGAACAATTGGTCGCCGCCTTCTCCGTTGAACACGAACCGGGCTTCGCGCGCCGTCGCCTGCGCCAGCAGGTGCAGCGGCGGCACCACCGGATCTCCGAAGGGTTCGGGCAACGACGAATAAGCACCGTCGAGCGCCGCGGCGATCGCGGCCGGCCGGGCATCGACCACGCGCAAGGGAAAGCCCACGTGCTCCGCGATGGCCCGAGCCACCGGAAGTTCTCCGTCCCACGGCGGGCCGAAATCCAAGGTGAACGCGATACCCCGTGCGCCCATCCGGTCGAGCAGGGCGCAGACCAATGCGCTATCCAGTCCGCCGCTGAGCCAAATACCGACGGGATCCCGAGAATCCTTCGGCAAACGTGCTTCGACCGAACGGTGCAACAGGCTTTCGATCTGCGCCTCCCCGATCTCCATGTCGGGCGAGACCCAACCGGTCGGCAAGGGATCGACACGCCGATGTCCCGCATAAATGGAGAGCGGGTGGGGAATGTGCGAAAGGCACAGGTAGGCGTGCAGGGCCGCTTCGTCGATGCGAGCGCTCGCCCGCGGCACGCGCCCGGGGGAGTGTGCCGGCAGCGGCGGTTCGTAGGTCGGACGAAGCCCGAAATCCGAGCCGAGTTCCGGTGCGCACCCCATTGTGCCGGCTCAGCGCACTTCGATGCGGTCGACCACGACCTTGCCGCGCGCACCGGGCGCGTTGACCGTGTCGCCGAATTTGAGCACGACCTGTTTTGCCGACTCCGGAGATGCCCACGCGGTTTTGCGCCACTTTCCGGCTCGACGCGTTTGGCGGAGCATTTGGCTCGAATCAATCACCACGCGGCTCGAACCCGCGGGAAGGATTTCGTTCGCCCCTTTCCAACGGACATCGCCGTTCTCCAAATCGGCCCGGAACGAACCGACGCCTTCGCCACGCAACGTCACCTCGATCTTCCGGCGGGGGGCACCCGCCGGGAGCGGAATCGCCACATTTGCGAACGTTCCCGCACTGGCTGCGGGCCCGGATCGATCGATTTCGAGCGTGACACCCTCCCCGGTACGCTGCAGCGTTATCCCCTGGCTGCCGGGGCGAATGGCGGCCGAATCGAGCGGGAGGGCGGTGGCGGTCGCGGCCGGTGGAGCGGGGGTGGTCGAGCGGACCGACGCGCCTCGCATGCCCGCGAACATCCCTCCAACCGCCAGCACCACCACGGCGATCGCGATCCAGCGGTTGCGCGCGCGATTCCGGGCGATTTTTTCCAATCGTCGCGCGTGCATCTCCGCTGTGGCGCGTTCGAGGTATTCGGGTGCAACGCCGAGTTCGGCGGCGGCATCCGCGGAAGCCCGCGATTCCTGATCCGCCTCGCGATCCGCGCGCTGCATTTCGTCCGCCAAGCGGAACAATTCCGATTGCTCCTCGGGGGGAAGGTCCCGTTGCCGCATCATGGGAATGCCCTCAGTTGGTCCGTCCGATGCGCGCCTTGAAATGTTCGATGGTGCGGGTCAAACCATCGGGCAACTCCACGCGAGGCTCCCATCCGAGTACGGAGCGCGCCAGCGAAATGTCCGGGCGACGTTGCTTGGGATCGTCGGCCGTCGGCAGGGGTTGGAACGCGATTTCGGACGGGGACTCCGTAAGGCGTTTGATCTCCGTCGCGAACTCGAGCATGGTCCTTTCGGTGGGATTGCCGATGTTGATCGGACCCGAAACTGTGGGGTCGGTCGCCGCCAAGCGGACAATGCCGTCGATCAAGTCGTCCACGTAGCAGAACGAGCGCGTTTGCTGTCCCGATCCGTAAACGGTGATCGGCTCGCCCCGGAGCGCCTGACCGATGAAATTGGGAACCACGCGACCATCGTCGAGGCGCATGTTGGGACCGTACGTGTTGAAAATACGAAAAAGTTTCGTGTTCACGCCTCGGAAGCGGCGATAGGCCATGGTGATCGCCTCGCCGAATCGTTTCGACTCGTCGTAGACCCCGCGTATTCCGATTGGATTCACATTGCCCCAATAATCCTCGGTCTGGGGATGCACCAGAGGATCCCCGTACACCTCGGACGTGGATGCGAAGAGGAATGTGGCACCTTTGGCCAGAGCCACATCGAGGGCATTCTGGGTGCCGCGGCTGTTCACGAGCAGAATCTCGACCGGTTTGGTGGGAAAGTCGACCGGCGACGCCGGCGAAGCCATGTGATACACGACATCCACTTCACCTTCGATCGACCACGGCTCGGATACGTCGACGGTGCGCAGTTCGACCCCGCCACCCGCGATCAAATCGGCGATATTGGCGGCATCCCCGGTGACGAAGTTGTCGAGGACGACCACATCAAAGCCGTCGCGAACCAATCGGCGACAGAGATGGCTGCCCAGGAATCCGGCTCCACCGGTGACCACTGCTCTAGGCATCGAGAAATCCTTTCCGAAGGGCGATCCGCCCCGGTTTTCCATTGTATCCTTCCGATACGGGCGTCGGACATCCGCGTTCCGTCGCACCTCCATGCCCACTGCTCCCATCGACCATCGACCCGTGCTCGCCCCTCGCAGCGTTCCCCTGATTGCGGAAGCGCCGCGGATCGATGGCGACCTCGGAGACTCCGTTTGGAAGTCCGCCCTGCGCTCCGATCGTTTCGTGCGCTTTGGCGGAGACGGTTCGGTCGAGGAGGCGACCGACGCGTGGTTGGCCACCGACGGGAATTGCCTCTACATCGCGTTTCGCTGCCACGACTCCGCCGTCGACAAAATCCGCGTGGGAGAAACACAACGTGGGGGGAATCTCGCCGACGACGACCATGTTGCGGTTCGACTCGACTCCCAAAACACGCATCAAGCCCATTCGATTTTCCAGGTGAACGCGGCCGGTACCCAGTCGGAGCGTCTGGAGGGCGGTACCGGTTCCAACTGGACATGGTCCGGCAACTGGAGCGCCGCGGTTCGGCGCGACGCCACGGGTTGGAATTGCGAAATGCGGATTCCGTTTTCCATGCTCCGGTACCCGAAGGGGGCACGTGGCTTTTCCCTGGCCCTGATGCGACGGCTCGGGCGGGAAACCAACCCGATGGTTTGGCCGGAGATCGCCCGGGAGGGCCAGACGGAAAACACCCTTTCCCGGTTCCTTCCGCGCTTCGATTCGCCTCCGCTCCCCGGAGGGCGCCCGGCGCCGACATTCCTGCCCTTCGTGCTTGCCAGCGCCGGCGATACCGGCCGCGGCCGCGTCGGCGTGGATGTCAAACTTCCCGTGAGCACCACTCTGACGGGAGTCGTCGCACTGCGCCCCGATTTCCAAACGGTCGAAAACGATGTGGCGCAGATCAATTTCTCCTACAACGAGCTGCAGGTGCGGGATCAGCGCCCGTTTTTCGCGGAAGGGGCGGAATTCATGCCCGACTCCGATCTGTTCTATTCCCGTCGTTTGTCGCAGGTCGACCAGGGGCTGAAACTTGTCGGACGCAATGGCAACCAAACGATCGGGTTCATCGCCACCAACGCCGATTCGGGGTCCCCGGATCGAACCTCGGCGGCGGTGCGACTCGAGCAAGCCTTCACACCCCTTTCGCGTTTCGGGTTCGCCGCCACCGCCGACCAGCGCGAGGGTGCGCCGCGGAACCGGGTTGGACGTGCCTACGGCCAATGGGGGACACCGATCGGTCGACGCACCTTCGCGGTATCGGGTTCCGAATCGACATCTTGGATCGACGATCGATCGGCCGGCGACGCGTCCGATTGGCAGTTTTCGGTCCGGGACGTTCCCGGTCGTCCCGTTTTCCGGTATCGACGGTCGCGCTTGGACGCGGATTTCACCAGTAATCTCGGTTTGCTCGTGGACCGGGACCGGCGCTCGGAAGAGTTCCGGATTGGTCAGGGATACCGTTTCGATCGCGGACCGATCGAGATCTACAACGTCGAATCGACCTATAGCCGGGCGCATCGACAAGCCGGTGCGTTCTTCTACGATGGCTGGCTGCACACGGCGTATGTCCAGTCGTGGACGGGAATCGGCTTCAATGCGGGCGTGTTCCGGCAGGAGCGCGCCCAAGTCGCAGGCACGATTCCCTTCGCGGATCGAATCGATCACGTGGCCCTGCTCTGGAATCGTCGCAATCAGTTTCGCAACGGCGGTGCGGCGGTCGATAGTGGGCGTCAGCAGGGAAAAACCTATCGTTTCCGCCAAATCGAGCAAGGCATCGCCCTCGGTCGCACGGTCACGCTCCGCGCGTCCCATGCGGTGCAGCAACTCGACTCGGTACGAACCCGTCAAACCATTGTGACGTGCACCTGGCGACTCACCGAAGGCGAC
>JBJTRZ010000346.1:0-8441 GCA_046076415.1 Armatimonadota bacterium | reverse complement strand
CTTGGCGATATGATGATCCCGCCGGATTTGCCCGAGCCGTGGCGCGGCCGGATGATCGAGACGGCGCCGGAGCGGCAGGGGCCGGCCTATGCGGTACGGCCGCTCCTGCTCTGCCACGGTATCGACGACCCGGTGACTCCGGTCGCCGGCACGCGGGGGCTGCATGCGGCGCTCGCTCCGGGATATGCGGGCGCCCCCGATCGACTGGCTCTGGAATGCGTCGATGGCGTGGGGCATGACCTCGCGCCGGTGTTCCAGGAGCGCATCGTGAGGTTCCTGCGGGCGCACCTCGGCGCGTGAACTCCTCGAGCATCGCCGAATTGGTGCGCCTTGCCGGCGAGGTATGGCTGCTGGGTCCCGCGCTGGGCGATGCGACGGCGGCGCAACGCTGGGAGGATGCGCTGGGGGCGGCGCTGGATTTGGCGCTGTGGGGCAACGTCTCCGGAGCGCGCGCGCACTTCGTGGCCGCGATGCGGGACTCCGTCGTTCCGATTGGACCGAAGCGGGGGGCCGCAAGCGATGTTTCGGAGCAACCGCGGTTCGCGCCCGGCGGCGTGCCCATCGTGGCGCTTCCCGGTCCGGGCCGGGTGGGCCGACGGCTCGAAACCCGTTTGATCGAAGCCATTTCCTCCGGCGATGCGATCATCGATCTGCGCCGGCGGGATCGGGCCACGGACGCGTGCCCGTGGGTCTTTCCGGAAGTCCTGACCGCCGCGCGTCCTCAGGAGCGTTTTCGCGTCCATCTGGGCTGGCGCTCGGAGGGACGGCTCGATACGGGCGATTTCGGTTCCGCGTGGCACGTGCTCGATGCGCGCGGTCCCGTGCCCGCCGGGCGCGTTGCGTTCGTGGTGGACCCCGACGGACATGTGCCTCCGGCGGCGCTGGCGTGGGCGATGCTCGGCCGCGCGACGTGGGTGTTGGCGTGTCCCGGGGAGCCCTCCGTGCCGATGGGCACCATGCTGCCGCGCGGCGACGTCGGCATCGTGGTGGGGGAATTCCCGGAAGCGGGTCCGGTGCCGGTCCGTGTGCCGATCGGCGACGATCCCATCGGGTGCGCGGCGGATTGGCTGCGGTCGGGGGCATCGGGCCGACGACAGCGACACTCGTTCCCGGATCGTCCCGCGGGGGTGCCCGAGGCGAGCCACCGCGACGGTCGGGTTTCGGCGATCCGTGCGCTGCTCGTGCTCGCGTTTTTTCATCCCTATCGGCGGGAAGCGTTCGCGCAAAGCTTGGCCCGGTTTATTCCGGAATGTTGGAATCCATCGGAATCCGCGAGGGTTGCTGCGATGCGCAGGGCGCTCGCGGTGCTCGGCGACGGGCACGCGCGCGTACGCACGCCCGATCCATCGGACCCGCTTGCCGGGGTGCCTCCCGCGCTGCGGCTCCGCTGGACGGGCCACGAACCCGTGGTGGCGCGCCTCCTCCACCCCACCGCGCGGGCGTACGGTGCGCGGGTGGGCGATCGGGTGGCAACGGTGGACGGCGAGCCGGTTGCCAGCCGCGCACGTCGCCTTGCCGCGCTGTTGCCGGCCGGGACCCCCGCCGCATCCCGGCTTTATGTCGCCAATCGCTTGTTGTGCGGACCGGCCGGTTCCACCGCGCGGATCGGGTTCCGGGATTCGAGCGGGCGGATCCGTCGCGTGGACCTGCCCCGCGATCCCTCCGTGTTCGCCGCGGAGGATCCCCCCGAGCGCGACACGCCCACCGCGGGTTGGCTGGCTTCCGGGGTCGCCTACATCGATCTGGATCGAATCCGGCCCGCCGATCTGGAGTCGGTGCTGCGCCGCATGCGGGGCGCCCGGGAATGGGTCGTCGATCTGCGCGGGCGCGCCAACGAAGGCGGATGGCTTTTGGCACGGTTCCTGGCGCCGCCGAGCGGTGTTTCGGGCGCGCGATTCGTGCTTGATGCCGTGGCGGCCCCGCAGGTCGCCGCCGGGGGGCGCCTGCGCCGCAGTGTGGAGGAGCGGGTCGAACCGGGGGCGTGGCGCTTCCCGGGGCGTACGACGGTTTGGGTCGATGAACGCACGCAAAGCCAATCCGAACTCGCCGCGTTGCTCCTCCGGGCCTGCGGAGCACGGATCGTCGGCGCGCGGTCCGCCGGCGCCATCGGCGACGTGACCGAAGTGGCGGTGTCGCCGAGCGCGGTGCTGGCCTTCTCCGGGCAGCGGATCGAGGGCGTCGACGGAACCGTAATACACGCAAAGGGCTTGTCGGCCAGCCCGGGCGCCAATACCGATGCCTTGCTGCGCGCGATGCGCCCCCTCCCCCTGTAAGGAATAGGGGTTTTGTCGTTGGAGGTCCCCGGATCGGCGGAATCAGGCACGGTTCCTGTTCCCACGGCGCCTGAAGCGCGATAAGACGGGATCCCAAGCACCCGTTTCCGGGGCGACAAAACCACCATGGACCAACCCACCGAGGATACCCACGTTCTTCCCTCACGGGCCCGTTTCCGCCTCGGCGAACGTCTCGTCGAGAAGGGAATCCTTGGCGAGGATCAGATACGTCAGGCGCTGGAGGTTCAGGAGCGCAGCGAAGCGTTCCTCGGCCAAGTCGTCGTGGATCTCGGGTTCGCGCCATCGCAGGTCGTCGGCACCGCGATCGCCCAGTCGCTGGGGGTTCGCTACATCGACCTGCTCAAGGTGCCGCCCGATCCGGCGGCGGTGTCCTTGGTGCCCGAGTCCATCGCCCGGGCGCTGCAGATCATTCCGGTCCGCGCCAGCGACGACGCCATCGAGATCGCGATGGTCGATCCACTCGATGTCACGGCGATCGACCGTCTGCACCAAATCACCGGACGGCGCGTCCTGCCCGTCCTCGCGATGGCCACCGAACTCCAGCGAGCCATCAACGACTTCTTCGACGCCCGGACCCGCATCTCGGAGGCCCTTCAGGAACTCGAATCCGAGCAACTCGCGATCGAGGATGCCGCCCGGGATCGCACCGAAGCCGCCGCGGGCGCCAACGACGCTCCCATTGTTCGCCTTGTCGACTCCATCATCGAATCCGGGCTCGCGTCCCGCGCCTCCGACCTGCACTTCGAACCCCAGGAGCGCGGCTTGCGCGTCCGGTTCCGCGTGGACGGCACGCTGGTGGACCACGCCGACATTCCCCGCGCCCAGACGCCCGCCGTGCTGGCCCGACTCAAGGTGCTGTGCACCATGGACATCACCGAATCGCGTCGACCGCAGGATGGTCGCCTCCGATTCGACAACCACGGCCGCCACTACGATGTCCGTGTTTCGTCCGTGCCCACCGTCTTCGGCGAGAAACTGGTCCTGCGCATCCTCGACAAATCCAGTGTCCTCGTCCCGCTCAAGAACCTCGGCTTCCTCCCCGAGCAACAAGCCACGTTCGAGCGACTCATCCAGCGCCCCCACGGAATGCTCCTCGTGGTCGGCCCGACTGGTAGCGGAAAATCGACCACCCTCTACGCGTCGCTGAACCAGCTCAACAATGCGACGCGCAACATCATGACGCTCGAGGACCCGGTCGAGTACAACATCGCCGGGCTCAATCAGGTGCAGGTGAACGCGCGGCTCGGCCTCAACTTCGCCGCCGGTCTCCGCACGTTCGTCCGCCAAGACCCCGATGTCATCCTGGTGGGCGAGATTCGCGACCAGGAGACCGCCGAAATGTCGGTGCAGGCGGCCCTCACCGGCCACCTGTTGCTCTCCACGCTGCACACCAACTCCGCCGTGGGCACCATCGGCCGCCTCGCCAACCTCGGCGTCGACCGCTTCCTCATCGCCCAGTCCATCGAGGGCATTGTTTCCCAGCGGTTGGTCGCCAAGGTGTGCAACAACTGCGGAGAGGAATACGACCCCGAGGAGTCGGTTCTCCGCGCGCTGGGAATCGATCCAGCGGAGCGCGGCACGTTCCGCTTCCGGCGTGGACGCGGGTGCCGGGCCTGCCACGGGCGTGGTTACCAAGGCCGCAAGGGAGTTTTCGAAGTGCTCGAGATCACGGATGTGTTCCGCGACGCCGTCCTCCGCGAGGCGTCGATCGAGGAATTGCAGGCGATCGCCCAAAAGGGCGGCATGCGTTCCCTCTACGGTTCGGTCCGCGAAGCCCTGCGCAACGGCGAAACAACGACGGAGGAAATGGGACGCACCGTCCTCGCGAAGGAATCCTGATATGCCGACGTTCCGCTACACCGCCCGCGACTCCGCGGGCCGACTGGTTCAGGACACGCTGGTCGTGAACGATCCGGTGTCCCTGCGCGCCACGTTGCGCGCGAGCGATCTCTATCTGGTCAAATACGCCGAAACCCGCCGCCGGGGCGGAGCGCGCGGTCGCATCAAGGTCCAGGACATGTTGGTCATGACCCGGCAGCTGCGCACCATGGTGCAGGCGGGCATGCCGCTCGTCACGGGACTGGAAACCCTCTCGACCCAGTCGAACAACCTCCGGTTGCGGGAGGTGATGGCCCAGGTGACCCGCTCCGTCTCCGGCGGCCGGTCCCTCGCCGATTCCATGGAGGAGCAGAAGGGCGTGTTCCCCGAGATCCTCCTGACGTTGGTCCGATCCGGCGAGGAGGGGGGACGGCTTCCCGAAAGTCTGCGCGAGGCCGCCCACCAAATCGACCTGCAACTTCAGGTTCGGCAGAAAGTCGTCAACGCGTCGATCTACCCCGTGTTCACCCTCGTGGCCACGTTCGGCGTGCTCGTCGCCATGCTCGTGTGGATCGTGCCGGTGTTCGGCAATATCTACAAGGAGCTCAAGACGGACCTGCCCGCACCCACGCAGATGCTGATCGACTTGTCGGCCCTCTTGCGCAAGTATTCCTTGATCTTCCTCCTCGCGCTGGGCGGTGCGATCCTGCTCTTCCTCAAATGGGCGGCCACCGCCGATGGCCGGCTGGTGATCGACCGTTTCAAACTGCGGATCCCGCTCCTGAACGACTTGTTCATCAAGGCGGCGGTGGCGGGCCTCGCAGGAAGCCTAGCGGGGCTGCTGGAGAGCGGCGTGCCCCTGATCCAGGGGCTTCGCTCGGCCGCCGCGGTGAGCGGCAACCAAGTGCTCGCCGATTCCGTCAATCAGGCGGCGATCGGAGTTTCGTCGGGGCGACGATTGTCGGACGAGCTCGAGCGAACCGGCTATTTTCCGCGCATGGTGGTCGGAATGATTTCGATCTCCGAGGACGTGGGAACCTTGCCCGAGGTGCTGCGCCAGGTGGCGGAAGCCTATCAGGAGGAACTCGAGCACGCGCTGCGCCGAATCGTGGCCGTGATGGAACCGGCGATGATCTTGTTCGCCGGAGCGATCGTGGGTTTCGTGCTGGTGGCCCTGTACTACCCGATCTTCATGTTGCCCAATGCGATGATGAAGGGTGGCTAGGCGCGCCGGGAGCGCAAAGTGAAAACGTCGGGGGCCCGCGGATCGGGCCCCCGTCTGGTTTGGATGCGCGAATTTGGCGGCCCGCCCGAGCCGGCTGGTGGTGGATCGCCGGTGCGCCACGAGAGGCCCCCGGGGCGGGTTGTTGCCCACCCGGCAAAACGTGGTCTCCGCCGAGGAGGGCGGCCGGGACCGCGGCGGTCAAATCAAAACGCCGGGCCCGCATCGCGGATCCGGCGTTTCGGAGTCGATGGAAATTCGGTGTCAGAAGGATCCGAAGTTGACGCCACCCACGCCGATCACATACAGCGCGAGGTACAGCCCTACCGCGAGACGGATCATGCGACGCACCGGCACGGGGCGATGGCGGCGCAACACCTCGAGGCAATACACGGGGCCGAGCGTCAGGAGCAACTTCACGGCCGCGAACGCCAGCAATCCGATGCCCAGATAGTAGGCCAGGATGGGGTTGGCTTCGCCGAAGCGGCCGGTTTGGATCAAGGCGATGGTGACCACGAGGTCGACGATGCCGAGCACCGCGAGCACGACGCTTTCCCACACGAACCGCATGCGCATACCCCCCTGGACCACAATGTCCACGTATTGATACCGGATAGATCGGTTATCGGTCCATTTTCGGACACCCGATTTGAAGAGATTCTTTTGTGATAGGTTTCGTTTCCGCCGTTTCGGGGTAGCCCCTTCGGGCGGAACGGGGGCGACCGCCGCCCGGACGCACCGGCGCCGCGGGAAGCCATCCCGATGGAATTGTCGGTTGACGGGCACGCCCGCCCGTCCCCGGCAATCCTGCGGGTTTGCCTGAAGGAACGTTTCGACGGTCCAGCCACGGGGAACGAAGTAGCGTGTCGTCGACGCTATCCTCGCCGAAGATTCCGGATGCGAGGCATGGGGTTTGGCGTTATCGAATTTCGGAAGGAATCCATTGCATTCTATGAACGCAAACCGCCGGGGCTTCACTCTCGTTGAACTGCTCGCTGTTGTCCTCGTTTTGTCGGTGCTCGCCGCCATCGCCGTGCCGCTGTATGTAAACACCCGCAAAACGTCGGCCGCGCGCTCCTGCCAAGCCAATCTGCGCACCATCGCCTCCGCGCAGGCCTCCTACGCCACGCGCTTCGGCAAGTACGTGGGAGCCACCACCGCCGACACCACCTGGTCGGCGACCTACACCGCGGCCACCGCCGCGGGCAACGCCCCGACGGGCGGTTTGATCGGCGCTCCCGAGGGCATGGCCCAAGTGCCGGATTGCCCGCTCGATGCGGCTTCGGTGTACACCGTCGCGGTGACCGCGGGCGGCGTCTGCACCATCTCCTGCCCCAAGAAGGCGACCCATGCCACCGACACCGGGGCGGCGTCGACCAAATGGGATGTCGTGCTCCAGCCTTCGGGCAACGACGGTAGCAACACGTTCTGACGGATTCCAACCCTTCGCGATCGCGGCGGCGCCCGGGGAAGCTTTCCCTGGGCGCCGTCGCCGTTTTCGCGGGGAGCGATTGCACTCGCGGGAAATCCGCCGAATCGCGGGGGGAAACCATTCCCGGCATGCGGTACCCCGAACACGGCTTCAAGGACCAGGCTCGCCTGTCTTGGAGGACCTTGTCGATTGGGGGATCCACCCATGCATCGTTCCGTACCGCGCCACGCGTTCACCCTTGTGGAGTTGCTGGCGGTCGTCTTGGTCCTGTCCGTGCTCGCGGCGATCGCCGTTCCGCTCTACGTCAACACGCGAAAGACGTCGGCGGCGCGCGCCTGCCAAGCCAACCTCGCGTCCATCGCGCGGGCCGAATCCTCCTATGCGACCCGGTTCGGTGCGTATTGCGGCGGGACCACCGCCGATACCAGCTGGGCCGCCGCCTACACGTCCGGCTCGCCCGGAGTGGCTCCCACGGGGGGGCTCATCGGTGCTCCGGAGGGGTTGGCCGCCGCACCCGCGTGTCCGCTCGATGCCACGGGGGCGTACACGGTCCAGACCGTGGCCGGGGGATCCTGCACGATCGCGTGTCCATCGCAGTCCACCCACGCGACCGATACCGGCGCCCCCGCTTCGAAATGGGTGGTCGTGCTTTCGGCCCCGGGCTCGGATCGGAGCAACGGATATTGAACCGGCGTGTCGGCCCCCGCACGTTTGCCGGTTGTCCTCCGGTGGCGTTTGGCCGTGGTTTGCCGGGGGTAGATTTGCCTCGTCCGATTCGGGAAGCTTCCGGAATCGCGAAGTCGGTGGGGGGATCCGGGATTGCCCGAGTGGGCGCCGTATCGATCGCACCGCGCAATTTAGGGAAACAGGAATATCAACATGAACAAGACTCGCCGCGGCTTCACCCTTGTCGAATTGCTGGCCGTCGTCCTCGTCCTTTCGGTCCTCGCGGCCATCGCGGTTCCGCTGTATGTGAACACCCGCAAGACCTCGGCGGCGCGCGCCTGCCAAGCGAACCTCGCGACGATCTCGGCCGCCGAGTCGTCGTATGCGACGCGCTTCGGCAAGTACGCCGGTGCGACGACGGCGGACACGACCTGGTCCGCGAACTACACCGCTGCGACGGTTGCGGGCAACGCCCCGACGGGTGGTTTGGTCGGCGCTCCGGAAGGTTTGGCGCAGGTTCCGACCTGCCCGCTGGACGGCGCCTCGGTCTACACGGTTGCGGTTCCCGCGACCGGTATCTGCACGATCTCCTGCCCGAAGAAGGCGACGCACGCCACCGACACGGGTGCCGCTTCCACCAAGTGGGACCAGGTTCTGCAGCCGGCCGGCAACGACGCCACCAACGGCTTCTGATCGTTGACTCCATCGCCAAGGCGCCGGGAAGCATCGCTTCCCGGCGCCTTCGGCATTTCCGGCCCTCCCGATGCGCGGGCCACGGGCCACGGGCCACGTCGAGCGTGGAGCTCCGCGCCCCCGCTTCGAAATGGGTGGTCGTGCTTTCGGCCCCGGGCTCGGATCGGATCAACGGGTATTGATCCGTCGAGTCGGCCCCCGCACGTTTGCCGGTTGTCCTCCGGTGGCGTTTGGCCGTGGTTTGCCGGGGGTAGATTTGCGTCGTCCGATTCGGGAAGCTTACGGAATCGCGAAGTCGGTGGGAGGATCCGGGATT
>JBJTRZ010000345.1:0-3833 GCA_046076415.1 Armatimonadota bacterium | reverse complement strand
GCCACGTCGTGGAGGTCGTCCTCCAACCGTTGCGCGGAGGTTTTTTCTGAGGCGACCGCGCGCAGCACAAGCGTTCCGCCGTCCGTGCGCAGGTCGAGCCACGATCCAACTTCGGATGCGGTTCGTCGTCGGTAGACCAGTTCGCGGAACAACCGGGACGATTTTCCCGATGCGAGCAGCGCGTCGAGCAACTGCAGGGTTCCGGTGCCGGAGGCGGTGGCGGCGGGAGTTCCGTAGGTGACGGCGACGGCCGGCAAGGGAACATTGGGTCCGGGCACTCCGACACGCCGTTCGGACGTCCGCTCCGCAACCGGATTCGACATGCGCCCGATCGCACGAGCCGGTGCGGGAATGCGTCCGAAATAGCGATCGATCCACCGGTCGGCGTCGGAGGGAACGAAGTCCCCTGCCACCACGAGTACCGCGTTGTCGGGGCGGTACCAAGCGGCATGGAACGCCTTCGCCTCCTCGACGCGGGCCGCGTCGAGTTCGGGTAGGTTGCCGATCACGGTGCGTTGGTAGGGATGGTCTCCCCATGCCGTGCGTTCGATGGCGTCGTCGAAACGTCCGTATGGCGGTGCCAGCACGCCTTGTCGGTACTCCTCCTTCACCACGTCGCGTTCGGACAGGAACACCCGCTCGGTGACTTGGAGGTTCGCCAGCCGTTCGGCCTCGGCCCACAGGATGGTCTCGAGATGTTCCGACGGTACTACCTCGTGGTAGACGGTCGTGTCGGGCGTGGTGTAGGCGTTGTTTTCGCCTCCCACATCCTCTGTCAGTCGATCGAATCCTTCGTCGGGCAGGTTTCGAGTCCGTTTGAACATCAGGTGTTCGAAGAGGTGGGCGAAACCGGATCGTCCCGCGGGGTCGTCCTTACCGCCGACCTTGTACCAGACCTGCACGGCGACGGTACCGGTTCCGGACCGCACCGCCGCGATCACATCCAGTCCGTTGGGGAGTCGTCGTCGGGTGTGGGCCAGCGGGGCCGGTTGGATGGGCGGTTCGGGGATCATGCGTGGATGATACCGCCGTCGGGACGACGAAACGCCCCGCGGAATCCCGCGGGGCGTTTCATTGGGATGGACAGGGGTCAGGGCTTGACGGTGCCGGCCGCGATGGCGGCCTCGGACTCGGCCACCTTGGTCCGTACGGCCTCGGGCACGGTGCCTTCGAACTTGTCGTTGAACTTGAAATACACGGCCTTCGCCGCGATTCCCCCCTTGAACGGTTTGCCGGCGGCGGTGCCTTCCTTGACGGCCTTGGCCACGGCGACGTAGGCGGCGGCGCTGTCGATGATGAACGAGCCGAGGTTGCGTTTGGTGGCCAGGTCGGACTGGTCGGAGTTGGCTCCGATGAACAATGCGCCCTTGCTTTCCTCGACCGCCTGAGCGACGCCCTTGCCCGCTTCGTTGGCGTTGTGCATCACCACATCCACGCCGGATTCGATCAGAGCCTGGGTTTGTTGTTTGGCTTTGCCTTGATCCTCGAAGCTGCCGGTGAAGACGATTTTGACATCGCAGTTCGGGTCGGCCGCCTTGGCGCCCGCCTTGAACGCATCGAAGCTGGATTCGATGATGGCGATCTTGGTGCCACCCACGGCGGCCACTTTGTGGGTCTTGCTCATTCCCGCCGCGACCATTCCGGCGATGTAGCCCGCTTCGCGCTCGGCGAACTGGATCGGCACGAGGTTGGCCGAGACTTCCTTTCCGCCGACCACGACGAACGTGGTGCCGGCGAAATCCTTGGCGACCGCGGGAATGGCCTTGTCGTATTCCGCGCCGTGGAAGAAGACCAGATTGGCTCCGCCCTGGGCGAGGTTGCGGGCGGCGGCGGCGAGTTCGGCGGGAGCGGGATTCTCGACTGCGGGGACGGTTTCCGCGCCGAGTTCGGACTTGATGCGTTCCAGACCATCGTTCGCGGATTGGCACCAGCCACCATCGGTGATCTTGCCGGGGGTGATCAGGCCCACCTTGAGGGTGCCGGCGGCCGGGGCGGCTGCGGGACCGGGGTTGGGGGTATTGGCGGGAGCTTCATTTTGGGCGCACCCGGCCGCGAGGGCGAGGGTGCCGACGGCGAGTGCCGCGAGAAGTCGGCGTCGTCCGGAAATGGGATGCATCGTGGGGTTCCTAACGGTCTGGTGGATGGGGCAGGATACCTTCTCCGCCAATTGGCGGTCAAGGCGACGAGGTGCGTGCGATAGAATGGGCGGAACCATGAGGGCGGTTCTCCAACGGGTATCCGAGGCGCGTGTCGAGGTGGACGGCGTCGTGGTGGGCCGCATTGGAGCCGGACTGCTGGTGCTGGTCGGAGTGGGTGTGGAGGATACGCCGGCGGATGCGGATCGGCTGGCGGGGAAGGTCGCGGAACTGCGATTGTTTCCGCCGCAGGGCGACTCCGACGGAATGGAACGTTCGGTCCAGGAGGCGGGAGGTTCGGTCCTCGCGGTTTCGCAATTCACGTTGATGGGCGATTGCCGCAAAGGGCGACGTCCCTCGTGGTCGGCGGCCGCGCGTCCCGAGCACGCGCAGCCGTTGTACGAACGGTTTGTTTCGGCGGTGCGCGACCGTGGGATTCCGGTGGAGACCGGCCGTTTTCGTACCGAAATGAAAGTGCACTTGGTGAACGATGGTCCAGTGACGGTGCTCGTCGACACGGATCAGGCCCGCTGAAATCGATGGCTGCGCAACGACGACCGGAACGACCGGAAGACGACGACGAACTGGACCCGGTGGCCGAGGAGGCGTCCGAGGCTTTCGGCGCGCGCGATCGCGAGGGCACCGGCCGTTCCATCACCGACCCCTACGCCGTGCTTTCCGGCGAACCGCAGGTGCCGCCCGAGAAGCTGATGGCCGACGGCAATCTGGCCGAGGCGCTCGAGCAGTACCGGGCCGCGGTGCGCGCGGAGCGGTCGGCGGGAAACGACGACACGGATGCGCGCGTGAATCTCGGCGACGCGTACGCGTACTCCGGCCAAGGCCTCAACGCGTACCGCCAGTACCGACGGGCGATCCGCAACTCCCCGCGCCGTGCAGAACCGCATTTCTCGCTCGGGGAACTCTACCTCCGCTACGGTCGCCTGCAAAGCGCGATCGCGGAACTGCGCAAGGCGGTGCGCCTGGCGCCGTCGAACGCGTATTACCGGTACAAACTCGGCGACGCTTTGGCGTTCGCGGGCGACATGGAGGCGGCGGTCTCCGAACTCGAGGAAACCACCCACCTGCGGCCGCAGGACGGTTTCTACCACTTTTGGCTGGGCGATCTCTACGCACGATGCGACCGCTACCCCGAGGCGGTCCGCGAGATGCAGCAGGCCGCGATGTTCTCGCCGCTCGACGCGTATTACAACGTTCGCCTCGGCGCCTTGTACCGGCGGATGGGCAACCTCAAGGACGCCGCGATCGCGGTTCGGCAATCGGTCGTGCTCGCGCCCGAGAACGCGGCGTACCACTGTCTGCTAGCGGACTTGTACAGCGAACTGCGCATGGACAAGCACGCCATGCACCACTACCAACGTGCGGGAATCCTCGACGACTACGATCTGGAGCAGTTGCAGCGGCTGCGCAAGCACGCCGGTGTCGCCGACGAGGAGGACGTGGATTACGAGGCGTTGGAGGCCGCGCCCGATCCGGAGTGATTTCCGACGCTTCGCAGTTGGTTATTCGGGCATGAGGTGGACGCGATGGTCGCGCCCCATCGCGAAGCCCCACCGTTCGACCCCCTCGCCGGACACGCCGTGGTCGCGGAAACGGTCGTTGGTGACCAGTATCGCTTCGAGCGCCTTGGCCTCGTGGATCAGGTCCTGATCGGCGCTGCTGCGCGGGGGCACCACGCGG
>JBJTRZ010000344.1:0-13432 GCA_046076415.1 Armatimonadota bacterium | reverse complement strand
GGCAGCAACCTCGGCAACGCCAACACGCACGTCACGACGAACCTGCCGGTGCTTTTCGCCGGAGGAGGATTCCGGCACGCCGGCCACCTCGCGTACGATCTCGAACGGAATTATCCGTTGCCGAACTTGTTCGTCAACGTGCTCCAGCGATTCGGAATCGAGACCGACCGCTTCGCGTCCTCGACCGGCACCATGCGTGGTTTCGCCTGATCCACGCACCGCACGGAATCCGTGCAGTTGTCGGGTCCGTGAACATTTGGTACAAACAGGGAGCGCGTTGGGCGCAATTCCGGGGTGATGGGGCCCCGGCACATCCATTATTCCCGGCGGCTCCGCGAGGGGCTCGATGGGCTCGAGGGCAATCATGGCGAAGCGCGGTGGCAATCGGATCGTCTCCTACATCCCGGTTTTGGTGATCGTGGCCGGTGTCGTCGCCGCGGCGTTCTACCAAGAGCAACTCACCGCGTTCTTCACCCTGCGGCTATGGGACAAGTCGGCGCCCACGCGGGCCGTGGCGGATTTCCTGACGGCGGTCAAGTCCGGCGATCGCGCCAAAGCCGATGCGTTGGTGGGCGATGATTCGCTCAAACCGCTTGAGGAAGGCGGCAAATGGATCGGCTACTTCACCGTTTCCATGGCGGGAACCCTCGACTACAAAGCCTCCCAGATTGTTGGTGAACCCATCGCGCCATCCGAGCCCGAGTTCTCCACCATGGGGAGCGGTTCGGCGCTCGTGACGGCCAAGGATGTCGACGGCAAGGAGATTCCCTACCGTCTCGAAATTCGCGATGGAGCCTGGAAGGTCACCGAGATCCGCGGGGGAGTCCCCCGCGCCGGTTCCGGCATGCCCGCCCCCAAGGCGACCAAGCCAAAGGCGCCCGCGGTGCCCGGCGCGAAGTCGGCGCCCAAGGGCAAGTAGCCCGGTGGCCGCCGGCCGTCGCCGCTGGCTTGTTCCGGCGCTGGTCGGGTCCCTCGTCGTCGCCGCCGCCGTTCGTGGCCCGGTGGAGTACCGGGCTTGGCGGGACCGAGGTCTCAAGAACCAAAGCGTGGCGCAACTGGAAGCCCGCGTGGCCCGCAACCCGAAGGATCCCGACGCCAAGTACTTTCTGGCGATGGCCCATGTCAAGGCGGGCGAATTGGAACGAGCGCCTCGCTTGCTGCGCGAGGCCCTCGTGCTCGATCCGGTGCGCCACGATATCCTCAACGACCTTGGCGCCGTCTATCTGGTCCAACGGCGCTACTACGAGTCGTTGGTCGCGTTGCAGGGAGCCGTGACCGCAAAGCCCGATTACGCACCGGCTTGGGCGAATTTGGGACGACTCCATATCGCCATGGAAATGGCGTACACGGCGGCGAAGGATCTGCGCAAATCGCTCGATCTCGAACCGGGCAACCTCGAGGTGTTGTGCGACTACGGCGAGGCGTGCCGGCGAACCCTGAACTACAAGGGAGGGGAAGCCGCGTACCGCGAAGCCATCGCGAAACGTCCCGATCATGTGCGTGCCCACACCGGACTCGCCTTGATCCTTCAGGAGAAAGGTGGCTACGACGATGCCTTGGCTTCGCTCGAAACCGCCAACCGGCTGCAGCCCGACGACCCGGCCATCCTGACCACCATTGGCGGAATCCTTCTGCGCAAGGATGGGGGAGAGGCCGGAAGGGCCAAGGCCGAGCCCTACCTGCGCAAGGCGGTCGAACTCGATCCCGCGCTCGCGGATGGTTGGTACAACCTCGGGAATTTCGAACTGCTCGCGGGACGTCCCAAGGAGGCCGTGGGACACCTCGCCAAGGCCCTGCAGGTTGCGCCGGACCACATGGGGGTATTGAACCTCCTCGAGCGCGCCTTGCGGCGATCGGGCCGCGTCGCGGACGCCGATCGTGCTGCGAAGGTGTTCCGCGCTCGGGCGATGCGTGACCGCGAGGAGACGGTTCTCGAGGAGCGGACCCATCGCAACGCCGAGGATTGGGATGCGGTTGCGCGTCTTGCGGAACTCTATCTCGAAGCCAACAAACGGTACAAAGCGGTTTGGATGACCAATCGTCTCAAGGTGGGAGCGCCCTACCATCCGAAATTGCCCCGACTGCTGCAAACCATCGGGCCGGACGCATCCCCGGCGGCGGCCGACACCTCGGCCGGCGGAGGATGAAGTCCCGCATCGCCCGGTGGGCTCTTTGGGCGGGGCTGTCCCTGCTGGCCGGTGGTTGTGGACGCCCGGCGGTCCCCGGCGCCGCGAGCGATGGACCGTCCGCAAAACCCCCGACCGCAACTCCGCCGTTGGTCCTCGTGGACGAGGCGAAGGAGCGCGGGATCGATTTCGTGCACCACGCCTCCGACGCCAAGCCCCTCACGATCGTGGAAACGATGGGAAGTGCGGCGGTCGTGCTGGATTTCGATGGGGATGGATGGCAGGACATCCTTTTGGTGAACGCGGGGCAGGATTTTCGCGCGGCAAAGCAGCAACCGGCGTCGAAGCTGTACCGAAACACCGGCGATGCCAAGTTCGTGGACGTCACCGCCGGTTCGGGATTGACCATCGATGGGTTCGCCACCGGAGCCTGCGCGGGCGACTACGACAACGACGGACATGTGGATATCGCCGTAACGGGTTTCCACCGTAGCTGGTTGTTCCGCAATCGCGGAGGCGGGAAGTTCGAAGAGGTTGGGCGGCGCGCCGGATTGCGCTCGGGGCCGGACGCCTGGGGAATGGGATGTGCCTTCCTCGATGTGAATCGAGATGGGAAACTCGACCTCTACATTGCGAATTACGTTCGGTACGACCCGGCCATTCCGTATTGCACCACCGCCAATGTGAAGCACGGCTGCACGCCCAACCAGTACCATACCCAGAGCAACGAACTCTATGTCAATCGCGGCGACGGTACGTTCGTGGATCGAACCCAGGCGCTCGGCGCGGCGGATCCCGATGGTGCGGGCCTCGGCGTTGTCGCCTGCGATTTGGACAACGATGGCTGGATGGACATCTTCGTCGCCAACGATGGAACACCCAATGGCCTCCTGCACAACCGTGGCGGACGCTTCGACGCGGTGGGGCAACAAGCGGGCGTGGCCTTCGGCGACGATGGGACCATGCGCGCGGGCATGGGAACCGACGCGGGAGATTTCGATGGCGATGGCCTGTTCGACTTGTCGATCACGAATTTTCAGAACGAGGTGACGGCGGTCTATCGCAATGAAGGCGCGATGATGTTCGCCGAAGTATCGTCGCCGACCGGAGTCGGAGCGGCGTCGATGAACCACCTGAAATTCGGGGTCGCGTGGGTGGATCTGGACTTGGACGGCCGGATCGATCTTTACCAAGGCAACGGACACGTGCACGACAACATTCGCGAATTCAACGACACGGACACGTTCGAGCAAGTGGATCAGGTGTATCGAAACCTCGGTGGAGGACGTTTTGCCGAAGTCCTGCCGGCCACGGGAGCGTTTCCCGCGAACTCCTCCGTAACGCGCGCCGTTGCGTCGGGGGATTTCGACAACGATGGCCGCTCGGACCTCGTCATCAACAGTTTGAATCGCCCTGCCCGGTTGCTGATGAACCGAACGCCATCGAAAGGGCATTGGATCGGCTTGCGTCTCAAGGGAACCAAAGGAAACGCTTCCGCGGTCGGAGCGCGCGTCGAAGCGACCATCGGAGGCGAATTGCAGGTCCGGGAGGTTCGCAGCGGCTCGGGGTACCTGGGACAAAACGATTTCCGCGTTTTGTTCCGCGTACCTGCCGGTGCCGATGCCGCGAAAGCGCGCATTGTCGTTCGCTGGCCGGACGGTCGCTCGAGCACGCCCAAGGGATTTGCCATCGACCAGTATTCGGAGATTGCGGAGGGAGACCGGTGACCGTTCGCCTGCATTTGGGCATACTGGCGTTGCTGCTGGCTTCCATGGGGTGCTCCCGGTCGGGAGGAGGGGACTCTCCGGCGGAACTCCGGCCTGGGGCAACCGTGGCGACCCAGCCCGCCCCGTCCGCGGCGGAGGCGAATCCGGGTTCATCTTCGGCCACGCCGACCGATACCCACGCTGAGCACACCGACTCCATGGGCGCCGCCGACGAGCCGGGCTTGATGGTGGCGGGAGACCCGCAGGACGTTCCCAGACAGATCGAGGAACAGGTTGCCCAATTCCCACGGAACAAGCGCATGCGGATGCAGGCGGCCGAATTCTACATGAACCGTGGCAAATACGCGGATGCCGTGGACCATCTGCGCGTGGCGACGCAGCTCGCCAAGGATGCGTTGCCATGGGTGGCGCTCGGGGATGCGTACATGTTGCTGCAACGCTTTGCGGAAGCGCAGCGCTGCTACGATCGAGTGGCGAAACTGGAACCCGATTCGGTGCGTTACATCCACGGGCAGGCGCAGCTCTGGGTCGCTCAGGAGCGCTTCAAGCAAGCGGGGGCGCTGCTGGAGCGCGGCGTCATACGCCACCCCGACGACATCGACCTCAGGTCCGCGCTCGGCAACCTGTACCTCGTGGTGAACAAGCCCAAACGTGCGGTCGATACGCTCGAGCCCGCCGTGAAGCTTGCTCCGGGAAGGGCCGACATTCAACTTCTGCTCGGAGACGCCCACGAACGAAACCTCCACCTCAACGCGGCGATCGATGCGCTTCGCGAAGCGGTGCGGATCGAGCCAAGGATGTCGGAGGCGTGGGGCAAGCTTGGCCAGAATCTGGTCAATGTCACCCGGTACGCCGAAGCCCGCGAACCATTGCTCAAGGCCATCACGATCGAACCGATGAACTCGTACTACTACTGGGCCCTCGGTGACAGCTACCTGCTCGATCGCACCGACCCGGCGAACGAGGAGAAGGGACTCAAACTGTACCAACAGGCGTTGAACCTCGATCCCAAAAACCCCAAGGCGCTGTACTCCTACGGAATGGCATTGGTGCGGCGCGGGGGCAAGGCGGATTTGACCCAGGCGACCGTCCTTTTCCGCCGGATGCTGGCACTCAAGGAGGCGGACATGAACGTCCATTACAAGCTCTACGAGGTCGAGAAAACGCGCGGAAACGCCGCGGCTTCGGCGAAGCATCTGGCGCGGTATCGGGACCTGTTCGCCAAAGGACAGCAACAGACCAAACGTCTCTACCAAGAGGCGTCGTTCCTCGACAACGCGGAAATCCATGTCGAACTCGGACGAAAGGCCTTGGAGGCGGGCAAACCCGATCTGGCGGTGACGGAATTTGGTTTGGCGCTGGAGCGACGTCCCGATCTCGCGGCGGCGCGCGACGGATTGGAGCAGGCGCGTCGGCGCGGAGACGCCCAAGGAGCCAAACCATGATCCGATTGGCGCGGGTCTCGTTCGTGGCGTTGCTGATTTCCGGTGCGATCGGATGCGGCATCCCGTGTCGGATCTGGAGATTCCCAAGTTCGTGGATGTCGCGAAGTCGGCGGGACTTGCCACCTTCTCGCATTCCGACGGAGCCTCCGGACGCAAGTTTTTCATCGAACAAATGGGATCCGGCGTTGCGCTGTTCGATTACGACAACGACGGCTGGCTCGACATTTATCTGGGGTCGGGCAACGCGTTGCCGGGGATGAAGGAAAAGGCTCCGGGCAATCGCCTGTTTCACAACAAGCGCGATGGAACCTTCGAGGATGTCACCGAACGCGCCGGGGTGGCCTGCGGAATGTACACGGTGGGCGTGGCACCCGGGGATTTCGACAACGACGGCGATTTGGATCTCTATGTCTGCGGTTACGGCCCAAACCATCTGTACAAGAACAACGGCGACGGGACGTTCTCGGATGTCACCAATGCGGCGGGAGTCGGGGAAAAACGTCTTTCCAGCAGCGCCGCATGGGGCGATTACGACGGCGACGGCGATCTCGATCTCTATGTGGCGAACTACGTCAAATACGATCTGGCGAAGGATCGCTGGTGCAGCCAGTTCCAAGGTCACAAGAGCTACTGCGGACCCAATCTGTACGATCCCGAGGACCATACGCTCTACCGCAACGAGGGGGGAGGCCGTTTCACCGATGTTTCGGTCCGTGCCGGAATACGTTCGAAAAAAGGCAATGGCCTCGGTGTGGTTTGGTTCGATTACGACGACGATGGTCGACAGGACCTTTTCGTGGCCAACGACCAATCTCCCAATTTCCTTTGGCGCAACAACGGCAACGGCACGTTCACCGATATCGCCCTCGAATCCGGAGTGGCGGTGGGCGATCAGGGCAACGCCCAGGCGGGAATGGGAGTCGACTGCGGGGACTACGACAACGACGGGCGCGCGGATATCCTGGTGACCAATTTTTCGGAGGAGACCAATGCCCTGTACCACAACGACGGCGGGGGAACGTTCCGCGACCGGTCCTACGCGAGTGGAATGGGCCCGGCAACCCTGACCCGCCTCGGATTCGGCAATGCGTTCCTCGATTACGACAACGACGGCCGTTTGGACATGTTCTTCGCAAACGGGCATGTGATGGACGACATAGACAAGTATTCGGATGTGTCCACATGGAAGCAACCGAACCAGTTGTTCCGCAATGTCGGTGAAGGTCGGTTCGAGGAGGTTTCGGACGCGTCGGGTATCGGCGATGGACGACAAGTCTCCCGAGGCGCCGCCACCGGCGACCTGTTCAACCGCGGCCGGCACGATATCGTCGTCAACGTCCTTCGCGGACAACCGCTGCTGCTGCGCAATGGTTGCGGCGCCGGAAACCATTGGCTACGGGTGGATTTGAAGGCCACCAAGGGCAATCCACAGGCGATCGGTGCGGTCGTTCGGTTGAGGGCCGGTGGCATGGTGCAGCGCCGCGACGTGCGGATCAATCGCGGGTATGCCTCCGCGGGAGACCATCGTCCGCTCTTTGGGCTGGGAACCACGACGAAGGTGGATTCCGTCGAGGTTCGCTGGCCGGATGGAACGACGACGATGGTGGAGAATCCTCCGATCGACCGCCCATTGTCGATCGGTCAACCCTGCCCCTTTCCCGTTGAGCGTGCACCCGGCGACGCTTCCTGCCAGCGTGGGTTGGTCGCACCGTTGCAAACGAAAAAGGCTCCCGGTCCGAGGACCGGGAGCCATTGTTTCGATAACGAACGGGATCAGAGGTTGTCGTTGCCGCTTCCCAGATCGCCGCCGTCGCCGTTGAGGAACCAGTTCATGTCGAAGTTGGGGTTCCAGCTCGGCCTGTTGACGGTCATGCGGTAGACCTTGACATGTCCGTCCGCGAAGCCGGCGACGAATTGCCGACCTGCGGGCGGGGGCATGGGCGGGCCCGCCGGATGAACGCCACCGAACAGGGGCTTCTTTTCGAGGTGGAAGGCCGAGGTCTCGTACAGCATGATCTGGTCCGCCGGAGCTCCGAGCTGCGCCAGATTGGTGCCGGCCCAAACGCCGGTGCTGAACGTCGAGTTGTGGTTTGCGCCACCTGCGCACTGGAACACGTGGCGGAACTGGTACGAGGTCGGCCTGCCGAACCAAGTGCAGTTGCTCCACGGCCATCCCGTGGAGGAGCGGCCCCAGTAGTTTTCGCCCGTGTCGGACGGGCACTTGAAGATGCCGTTGTTCTTGATGTACGGCTCCAGGAAGAACTGAAGGCCGCCGTTCATCATGCGGACGATGTTGGTGCCGTCCGGAACGCGCATTCCGGTGTCGCCGCAGGCCGTGCCGTCCGCCTTGGTGCGGGGAAGGCTGCCCGGCTGGGGCATGGTTTCGTCGTAGTCCTGGGCGTACATGAGCATCGCCAAGGACAACTGCTTCATGTTGCTGGTGCAGCTGGCTTGACGTGCCTTCTCGCGGGCCTGCGCGAAAACGGGGAACAGAATGGCCGCAAGGATTGCGATGATCGCGATGACCACCAATAGTTCGATGAGCGTGAAGCCGGAAGATTTTCCGGCGCCAACGTGATTACGATGCATGAATCTACCTCCAGTGTAGATCGGCGATTACGAATCAGCGTCCCGTGGGCGCTCCCGGCGCCATGCCGGGACCCGGTGCTCCGGGAGGTGCTCCACCGCCCGGTGCTCCCCCCAGGCCCGGGACCCCGGCCGGGGGAGTGTACATGGGTTGACCACTTTCAACCCGTTTCATATCCTTGTCGCTGCCGGTCTTGTCCTCGACAAACTTCTTTGGGCCTAGCATGTTGTAACCGACAACGATGACCACGATCGCGACCAGCACGAGGGCCGCGATTCCGAACAGGGGATTGAGCTCTTTCTTCACGCCATTCCCTTCAGGACACGAAAGTGCCTTGCAGGATTGTACGAACGTTAACCTGCCCCCGTCAATATCTTTTTGACCATTTGTCAAGCATTCGAAACATCTGATCGTTGCTTTGGCGTCGTGAAACGTTGCCACTGCCGGCGGAGGTTGGTTCGCGGATACTCCGCCGCGAACCCGGCGGGACGAACGGCATGGTATACGGGGGACATCATGTCCGACATCGCCGCAATGGCTCGCGCCGCCCGCGCGGCCTCCCGCCAACTCGCGATCTCCGAGTCCGAACTCCGTGCGTCCGCCGTGGCCGCCATGGCCCGATCCCTCGAGGCGAATGCCGAGGGTATTCTTGCGGCCAATGATGCGGACGTGGCGCGCGCGCGCGAAGCCGGCACTTCGACCGCGTTGTTGGACCGTCTATCGCTCGCCACCGGGCGACTTGCGGCAATTGCCGCGGATATGCGCCAAGTCGCGGGATTGCCCGATCCCGTCGGCCGCCGATTCGATGAACGGCAGGTCGAGAGCGGTCTCCGGGTCCACCGCGTGCGCGTTCCCATAGGGGTCCTTGGCGTCATCTACGAGGCCCGGCCCAATGTCACCGCCGATATCGCGGCGCTTGCGGTGAAGACGGGCAACGCGGTCGTGCTGCGCGGGGGGTCGGAGACACTGGGCACGAACTTGGCCATGGTCGCCGCACTCCGCAAGGGGCTCGGCGAGGTCGGACTTCCCGCCGGCGCCCTTCAGTTCGTTGATTCCCCAGACCGCAATCTGATCACCCAACTCCTTCGGCTCGATGATCTGGTCGATATGATCATTCCGCGGGGTGGAGCGGGCCTGCACCGATTCTGCGTGGAAAACGCCACGGTTCCGGTGATCGTGGGGGGCATCGGTATATGCCACCTGTTCGCGGAGGCCACCTGCGACATTTCCCGGTCGCTCGATGTCGTGGAAAACGCGAAATGCCAGCGCCCGAGTGTTTGCAATGCGCTCGACACCCTGCTCGTCGATGCCGCGATCGCTCCGACCTTCCTCCCGGCCGTCGTGGAACGTCTCCGGCCGCGCGGGGTTCGTTTCCGGGCCGAACCGCGCGCCGCGGCCGTGCTCCGCGGGTGCGACGCGGTGGACCCCGCAGGCCCGGCCGACTTCGAGACGGAGTGGATGGACCTGGTGCTTGGCCTCAAGGTGGTGGACTCCCTCGACGAGGCACTGGAGCATATCGCCGCCCATGGCAGCCACAGCGACGGCATCCTCACGGAAGACGACGCGGCCGCGGACCGATTCGTCCGCGCGGTGGATTCGGCCGCCGTGTTCGTGAACGCGTCCACGCGCTTCAACGATGGGGGGCAATTCGGACTTGGTGCGGAAGTGGCGGTCTCCACCCAAAAACTGCATGCCCGCGGGCCGATGGGGCTCGAGGAACTCACGACGTACAAGTGGGTCGGCTGCGGCGATTACCACACCCGAAGATGAACTTCGCCCTTCGCCATGCACGTCCATTCGCGGCAGGTTCGATAGCATGAGCGCGTCGCCTCGGAGGCAATCCACGGTCGATGCCGACGGAGTCGATCGGCTTGTGGCGGAGCGGGCACCCACATCGGCGGAACGGTCTTGGGCCCGCATCCCGTGGCGCTACGAATCGGCTGCGGTACGGGATGTGGCGCGCGGCGGCGCGCGGCGCGCCGTGTTGGTCGTGGTGGATGGGCCGCTCGCCGCCGATGCCCTCGACCTCGGACCGCGGGGCGCGTGGAAAAACACGTTCCTTGGTTCCAGTGGGCCCCTGCTGGTCGCGCAGGGATGGGTTCCGGTCGTGGCGTCGCGCACCGGGTGTCGGGCTCTTTTCCCCGTCAACCATCCATTGCTCCTATTCACCGAAAGCCTTGCTGCGCCGAGCACGCCGTGCGCCATCGTCGGCGTCGCGGGGATCGACGCCGGAGGTCGCATCGCTTTCGCGGCACCGATCTCGAAAATGAGTCCGGAACGGTTCGCGGCGGAGTTCGCCCGGTCAAAACCGATTGGACCCCGCGCCGATGCACCGCCCAACCACGCTGCCGATCATGGTTTCGGATTTCGTTTGGAGGCCGCGGTGCGGCGAACGGCCGAGGGGCGGGCCGCGGAAGCCATTGCTGGTTATCCGGTCGAACTACGCTCCGTGCCGTTCGAGGACGAACTCGCCGTGGGCCTCGGTCCGGACACCGCCCATGGTGCGCTTGGCCAGCAGTGGCGTCTTGCGCCCGAAGTGGCCGATCGATTGTTGCGCTGCGTCGCGCCGCTCAATCCCCCGGACTCCGGGGGAGGGGTTCGTGGAACCGTCGAAGCGGAGGTGGTCAGCGCCGGCCGCGGGTGTCGCGTGCACTATCGCGCCGAGTGGCAGGGCGGATCCGCCGACGACCGGTCCGGTGCCCGCGTCCCGTTGCGGGTCAGGGCCCACGGGTACGGAGTTTTCGGCGCGGACCGCATGCCCCGAGTCGTGCGGATCGCCACAATCGACGCGTTCCAGGGATCGAGGTCGGCGACCGTCGGAGTCCGGGAAGCGTGATCCGCGCGAGCGGGTAGACTGCTGCGTGTCCCGTAACTTCCGCGCCCTGATGCGTACCAGCCGACCGCGGTTTTGGATTTACCTCGCGGGACCGTGGATTCTGGGAACGTTCGCGGGAGCCCCCGACGCGGGATTCTTCGCCAAACCCATCTTTTGGGTCGGTTTGGCGTACTGCCTACTGCCCGCGAACCTTCTGGTCTACGGGGTCAACGATTGGTTCGATCTCGAAACGGATCGCCTCAACGCGAAGAAGTCCGGGGACGCGGCGGGATACGAGGCCTTGCTGGATCCGTCGCGGCACCGCGCGACCGCCGTGGCGATTGTCGCGACCCAAGTGCCGTTCCTGTGCATGGCCGCTGCGGCGTGGGTTCGCGGAGCAATCACCTTGCCGATGATCTGCGCTTGGGGCGGATTCCTCTTCACCGGAATCGGTTACTCCGCACCTCCTGTACGCGCCAAGGCGCGCCCCGTGGTGGATTCCCTCTTCAACGCGCTGTACGCGTGCCCGGGCTTCGCCGCCTTTTTCGCCACCGGCGCCCCTCTCGACGCAGTGCCCGTCCCGATCGTGCTGGCCGCATGGTTCTGGTGCATGGCGATGCACGCCTTCAGCGCGGTTCCCGACATCGCGGCGGATCGGGAGGCGGGCGTCGACACGGTGGCCACGCTCCTCGGCGCGCATGTCACCGTTGCCGGGTGCGCGCTTCTCTACGGAATGTCGGCGCTCCTGACCAGCGTGGCCACCCCATGGCCCGTCGTCCGGTGGGGGGTACCCCTGTTGGGACTGGGCTACCTGGGATTCATGGGGGCGGCTTGGCGGAAACTTCCCGGAGATGGCGTTTTCGCCGTCTACCGCGCGTTTCCCATCTGGAACGCGTGTTCGGGCTTTCTGATCACGATGATGGTCCTTTGGTCGCGGTGGCCGCACCTTCGGCCGTGAAGGGGCCAAGTCGCGAACGATAGACTGCTCCCAATGGCCAATCTCATTTCCGTGCGCGACCTTGGATGCCGCCACGGTGCCCGTTTCCTCTTCCAAGGTCTGTCCTTCGGCATCGACGAAGGGGAACGTGTCGGCCTCATTGGCCCCAACGGATCGGGGAAATCCACGTTGGTGCGCGTGCTTGCGGGAGCCGACAAGCCTGCCGCGGGTTCCCTTTCCGCTCGTCGGGGACTCCATGTGGCGTGGGTGCCCCAAGAGGAGGACTTTCCTCCGGACGCAACCGTCGCCTCGCTGCTGGAAAGCGCCGTTCGCGACCTTCCGGGCGACGAGGCGACCCGCGGGGCGACGATCGCATTGTGGGCGTCGGCCGCACTTTCGCTCGACAGATCCGCCGGAAGTTCTGCACATTCAAGTCCCGGCAGCATCGCGCAGGCCGACTGATCGACCGCAGCTGAGAGTGCGGTATTCGCACTCGCAAACGCGTGCGACAACACGCTGCGCACGCCACTTCCATCGCGGTCGCGCGCGGCGAAATCCTCGCTCGGCACGGCCTGCATGTGACACGTATTACACGATGTCGCGGCCTTCTCCGGGTAGTACCAACCGAGCGCACCGTGTCCGCTGCGCCCCGAGACAAGGAACGAACCGTAGTGATCTTGCCCGCGCAGCCACTTGTAATCGTTGAGCGGCTCGGGCAGAAAAACCTTGTGGCACGCGCCGCAGAACTCGTTCGAGCGATGCACCTCAGGCTTCAAGAACGTACGCTTATGGAACGATGGCTTCGCCTTCACCAACTGGTTCGAAACCCACTGCAGCAACTCCGAATCGCTGAACGCAAACGGATAGTGCGGGCTCTCTTCGATCGTGTAGTCGGCGTTGCCGCGCGGGCTATCGATCGACACGATGCCGTGGCAGACCGTGCACGTAATACTCGCGCGGCCGAGCGGGTCATTCGCCACGTCGTACGCGGGGTCATCCCACTTCGTTTCCTCGAAGGCACCCGCGAAGAACGGCACCGGATCGTGACACCCCGCGCAGAATCGCGCGTCCTGCACGTGGCCATCCTTCTTGAAAGCCTCCGCGCGCGTCTCGCGCACGCTTGCCGCGTAGAACGGATTGTTGAACGAACTTGCCGCGTGCACCGAGTGCGCCCACGAGTGGACAACGTCGGCGTGGCACTCAAGGCAGTACTCGTTCGCCATCAAGCCCTTTGCCGGAATGAAGCCACCGGTCGACGTCTTCGCGAGCGACGGTTCGAAGTAGCGAGCGCCATCTTCTGGAACGCGCGGTGCCACCGCAGGAACGGCCACGTGGAGGAGCGTGGCCACCACCGCGACCGCCGCTGCCACCGCGGCCCACCGCGCACCCACCGCCCACTTGATGCGGCGGCCTGACAGTCGATGCAGCACGAAGAGCCACGCCGCGATGAACGGCGTGATCACGTGCCCCCAGTAGACGATCTCGCGCGTCGTTGGCTCGCGGACTCCGATCGTCACGCCCCCGAGTTCCACGCGCGTCAGCGCGATGCCGCTGGCGAGCAGCACGATCGCCGCGACAAACGTCGCGATCCCCGCCGCAATCGCGCGCGGATTCGGCCGATTGCTCACGTTGCGCCAGTGCAGCGCACCGAACACGATCGTCGGCACAACGATGGCAAACCCAAGCACTAGGTGCGCAAGGAAGTTCGCAAGATAGAAGCGGTTCTCAAGCGTCTCGCCCGTTTTCCACTGCAGGAACGTCACCGAACTGAGGTACACGCTGTTCACCGCCAGCA
>JBJTRZ010000343.1:0-1499 GCA_046076415.1 Armatimonadota bacterium | reverse complement strand
GACGGCGCCGGTTTCAGCCAGCCAGGACAATGGTCCGATCCCCCCAGGCCGCCTCGCGCGCGTCGTTGGTGGCCAGCAGCACCAGATCCCCCGCCGCCCTTCGGGCCGAAACCAGGTCCGCGAGCATCTCCCCGCCCGTGGCGTCGAGGGCGAGGCCCGGCTCGTCGAGCAGCAGCACGCGCGGCTGGTGGCGCAGCGCCAAGGCGATGCGAAGGCGTTGCCGCATTCCCGTCGAATACGCCGAAACCGGATCCCCGCCGCGTTTCGACAGGCCCACCTGCTCGAGCAGGCCATCGACGGCGAGTCCGCCGCCCCCGCGCAAGGCATCGAAGAAATCCAGATTTTCGCGGCCGGTCAGCTCCGGGTAAAGGGAGATTTCCGGGGCGACCAGACCCACCGCCCGGCGGCGCACCGCGGGTTCGGATACGTCGCTGTCGTCGATCCGGAGCCGCACGGTACCGGCACCGGGCCGAACGAGTCCGGCCACGACGCGCAGGAGGGTGCTCTTTCCGCTCCCGTTGGGCCCGGCGATCACCAAGCACTCCCCGCCCTGCGCGTCGAAGGAGAGTTTGCGCAGCACGGGTCGGGATCCGTAGCGCTTGACCACCGAGTCCACGTGGAGCACCACCGACATGGCGCGATTGTACCGTTTCCGGTAAAGGTGCCATTGAACCCGAACGGCCCGGTTTGCGTCCATGAAACCGGATGGAAGGAATCGCGCGCGGTTCGTTCCACGGAGTGCGAAACCAATGGCGATCACCACACTACTCGGCAGGAGGCTCGGCGTGCATCCAGACCGTGCGCTGATTGCGCGGTGCCAACGGGCCGATTCCACCGCCTTCGACGAAATCGTCGCCCGGTACAAGGGCAAGGTTTACAACTACTTGTATCGGATGACGGGCAGCGCGGAGGACGCGGAGGATTTGACCCAAGAGGTCTTCGTCCGAATGGTCCTGCACATCCATGCGTTCCGCGCGGAATCGAGCCTTTCCACTTGGCTGTTCCGCATTGCGGGCAATCTCTGCGTCGATGCGTTTCGCCGCGGCCGCAAGGAGCGCGGCCTGGTGTCGTCGCTGGATGCGCCGGTGCGCGGCGATGACGAGGAGGGTTCGGTCGGGCGGGAGATTCCCGACTTGGCCCAGGCGCCCGAATCGCTGTTTGGCCGCAAGGAGCTCGGTGCCCGCATCGAAGCGGCGCTTGCGAAGTTGCCCCCGAAATTGCGGTCCGCCGTAGTGCTCCACGACATCGAGGGTCTGCCCTACGACGAAATCGCCGCGGTCGAGGGCATACCGCTGGGCACCGTCAAATCCCGTATCTTCAATGCGCGCGTTGCCTTGCGCGAGCACCTTCGTCCGTACCTGGAAGCCTGACCATGTCCACACTGCGCGATTGTTCCTCGATGCGTGGCCTGCTCGGCGCCTATGTCGACGGCGAACTCGACGACGCGACGGCGTGGTCGGTGGAGAAGCACTGCGCCACCTGCGCGGTCTGCTCCCGGA
>JBJTRZ010000342.1:0-5436 GCA_046076415.1 Armatimonadota bacterium | reverse complement strand
GGCTCCTTGACGCAGAGGGCCGCTCCAACCGTGTAGAGGACGCTGCCGGCGACCAGCCAAGCGAGTTGGGTGGCGGTGAGGGCGCGCGCGATAGGAACGATCGCAACAAGGAACACCCAGCCGCAGACAAGATAAAGCCCTGCTTGAATCGCATCCGGTATTCGGCGTTTGGTGAGGGTATCGAGCAGGACGCCTCCCACCGCCAATCCCCAGGCGATGCCGAACAACGTCCATCCCCACGCCCCGGGAAGTCGCACGAGGCACAGCGGGGTGTAGGTGCCGGCGATCAACCCGTGGATGGCGGCGCGATCCAGGGCATAGAACGCGCTTTCGGAACGGCTTCCCTTCGGCACGGTGTGATGGAGCGCGCTCGCGACCATCAGCAGTATCAATGTCCCGCCGTACACCGCGAAGGAGACGATGCGCCAAGGATCCCCGACGGATCGCATCAGCAGGAAGACGGTTCCCACGCAACCGGCGAGCGCGCCCGCGGCATGGGACATGGCGCAGAACGGATCACGCAGACGTGGCACGGAACGGGTCGGCGGCATGGTCCATCGTTGCGCGGATTCCCACCCTGTGCATGGGGCGAAAGTCCCGACGAGGTTGATAGAATCGCTCTCATGGCATTCATCGATTTCCGATACCACTCCCAGGTGCTCGAGAAGCGTTTGTCGGCCTGGATCCTGATTCCCGATGAACCCGTGGAACCGGTCGCCACCCTTTACCTGCTCCATGGCCTAAGCGACGATCACACCATCTGGCTGAGGCACACGGCCCTCGAGCGCTACGTGGCCGGCCTTCCCCTAGCGGTGGTGATGCCCGACGGTGGGCGCGGTTTCTATTGCGATGCCAAGGAAGGTTTTCCGATGGCCACCGCGATCGGCGTCGAACTGGTCGATCGGGTGGACGCGCTCTTTCCCACCATTCGGTCGGCGTCGCATCGATTCACCGCCGGCCTGAGCATGGGAGGATACGGAGCGCTGAAACTCGCCCTGACCTGGCCTGACCGATTCTCGGCCGCCCTTGGAATGAGTGGCGCGTTGGGGTTCGGCCACCACTATCCGCACAAGGACGGTTCACCGTTCGGCACCGAGTTCGTGCGGGTCACCGGCGAGTCGCCGAAGGGTGGTCCGGACGATTTGTACGCGCTTGCGGAAACCTGCTTCGCGGCGGGAACCCTGCCCCGTATCGCGTTCCACTGCGGAGTCGACGACTTCCTTTTGGAATCGAACCGCGACTTCCGCAGGCACCTGGTCGACAGAGGCATACCGCACTCCTACGCGGAGCATGCGGGCGCCCACACCTGGGATTATTGGGACCGTCACCTGCCCGATGCGCTGCGCTTCCTCGGCTTCAATCCCGCGGCCTGAGGGCTCCGAGCGCGGCGCGCGTCCCCGCCGCCAAGGCGTCCACCATCCGCCTCCGACCCGCGGGAGATAGGATGAACCCTTCGTCCGTGGTCTGCGTCAGCACGACCATCTCCACGAGCACCACGGGTTGGGTGCTGTGCACGGACCCCGTCAACGCGCCTTGCTCGGCTCCGATCGCCGTTTTCGTGTCCGACCAGCAACCGCGGTCGGGCAACAATGCTGCGAGTGCGGAGCCCATGGCGGTGTGAAATTGCCGTGCCGCGAAGGTCGAACGTGCGCAAACGGTCGCACTGGGGCCGCGATTGCCGTTCCGATCCCGTCCGGGGCGGTCCGGGGCGTACACCGCGAAACCGCGGTCCGCTCCCGCATCGCAATGCAAGCGCACCGCAAGATCGGCGCGGAATCGGGTGGCGATCGCGGCGCGCGAGCGATTGGTTACCCGTTCCCGGGCGGTTCGCTTGGTGAGCAGGACGTCGCAACCGCTGGCCCGCAGGGCATCGCGGAGCAGTTTGGCGATCTCCCATGCCACCGTGATTTCGTCGGTCCGTCGTCCACGGCAACCCTCGCCGACTTCGGACGGATGTCCGGGGTCGATGACGACCCGATCCGGTCGTGTCACGGTGTTGCAGGCAGCAACGGGAGCAGTGCCCTCAGGGCCGCGCCACGATGGCCGAGGGCGTTCTTTTCGGCCGAGGTCAATTCCGCGGCGGTTCGCGCATGGTCCGGCCCCACGAGGAATATCGGGTCGTAGCCGAAACCCCCTTCACCGCGCGGGGAGGAGCCGATGCGCCCTTCGAACGTTCCCTCCGCCTCCGCGACAACCCGTCCATCGGGGAGCGCGACGCACAGCGCGCAGACGTAGCGGGCCGATCGAAGCGGTTCCGAAATGCCTTCCAACTCCGCCAACGTTTTGGCGATCCAAGCCGGCGCCGTGGATCCCGGTCCGGCCCAGCGCGCGGAGCGCACTCCCGGGGCTCCCCCCAGAGCGTCGATGCAGATGCCGGAATCGTCCGCCAGGGCCGGCAGACCGGAAGCGGACGCATATGCGAGCGCCTTGATCCGCGCGTTTCCGGCGAACGATTCGGCGTTCTCCACCGGTTCGGGAATCGCGGGTATCGCGTCGAGCGGCACGATTTCCCAACCGGCACCTCCGAGCATCTCCCGCAATTCCGCGACCTTGTGGGAATTCGAGGTGGCGACGAGGAGTTTCACGCGAGGTCGGCGAGCGATTCCGCCTGCTTGCGGAAAAGCACATCGAGCCCAACCTGAGCAACGTCGAGCAGTCGGTTGAGGCGGTTTCGGTCGTAGGGGGTGCCCTCGGCCGTTCCTTGGACTTCGATGAATTTGCCGGAGGCGGTCGCCACGATGTTCATGTCGACTTGCGCCCGCGAGTCCTCGTGGTAGCAGAGGTCGAGCACTTCGCTGCCCGCAACCACACCGACGCTGACGGCGGCGACGGGCTCGATGATCGGACTCTTCTTGAGCGGGAGCTTGGCAACCGCTTCGCGCAATGCGACATAGGCCCCCGTGATCGCGGCGCAGCGGGTGCCTCCGTCGGCCCCGAGCACATCGCAGTCGAGCGTGATGGTCCGCTCCCCAAGCACCTTGAGGTCCACCACCGCTCGCAGGCTCCGCCCGATCAGACGTTGGATTTCGATGGAGCGGCCGTTGGGCTTCATCCGGTCGCGCTCGTTTCGGTCGCGGCCCGAACGCGGAAGCATGGCGTATTCCCCGGTGACCCAACCCGACCCCTGACCCTTCATCCAACCGGGTACGCGTTCCTCCACCGTGGCGGTGCAGATCACTTTGGTCTCCCCGAGGGAGATCAAGCACGAACCCTCCGCGAACGGCATGAAGCCGCGTTCCAGACGCACCGGCCGCAAATCGAGGTCGCTTCGACCATCCACCCTACGCATCTTCGATCAGTCTCCCTTCCGACCACCGCAACCGCCCGACGGGTATTCGGGCGCCCGTGATTGTACCGCCCAAGCGCTCCAGCACCGACGTGTCGCCCGTGGACAGCAACACCGCGTCGCCCGGTTTGGGGTCGCCTGCGACGGCGAGGATCCGGCGTGCCACCGCCTCGCCGGAATCGATCACCGCGACACCGGGTCCTACGATCTCCTCGACCAATGGTCGTGCGAGCGGATAATGCGTGCACCCGAGCACGACCGTATCGACTCCCGCGTCGAGCATCGGGGCGAGCCAAGCGCGCAATGGTTCGCGGAGCGGGGCCAGTTCGGGCCAATGCGCCTCGATCCGCTCCGCCAGTCCGGCACACCCTTGCGTGAGCACATCGACCCCCTCCGCATGGGTTCGGACCAACCGTTCGATGCGTCCGCTCGCCACGGTCCGGGGGGTCGCCAGCACGCCGATGCGCCCGGATCCGCTGCGCGCGGCGGCCGGCTTGATGGCGGGTTCGACGGCCACGATCGGGAGGTTCCATCGCTCCCGTAGAATGTCGATTCCCGCGGCCGTGGCGGTGTTGCAGGCGAGGACCAGCACGTCGATGCCGTGGCGTTCGACGAGCCAACGCGCCATGCCGTCGCACCACTCCAGGATTTCGGCCGCGGACCGGTTGCCGTAGGGGAAATGCGCCGCATCGGCGACGTAGGCGAAGCCGATACCGGGGGACAAGCGCCTGAGTTCCGAAGCAATCGTCAGCCCGCCGATCCCTGAATCCAACAGTCCGATCATGGGCGAGGATCCGTTTCGGAACGGTGTGCGGACACGCCGCATTGTATCGTCGCTGGTCGGGCGGAGGCGAAATCGGTACGCTGGCACCATGACCGTCCGCAACACCGCCTGCAGTTTGGCCGCCCCTCCCGAAGTTCCGCCGGTGCCGACTCCACAAGCGGAGCCGAACTTCGAGCGCGAGGTGGCCGCGCGGGCCCGCATGTTCGATGCCTTCGATCGACTGCGCGGTCGGGACGGCCGCTGGCGCTCCGATTTCAAGGTCCGTAGGCGGCGTTCGGATGGTTCGGTCGAACCGGTCTCGGCGGGCTTCGAGGTGGTCGATGCCCGGGAAACGGGAGCCGCTTGGATGGTGCGGCAGGAGCGAACTACCGGACGGGCCACGACAACGCGCACGCTCCTGTCCGCGGATCGATGGATTCACTGGGTGATCGAAGTCGATGGTGCCCGTTTGGATCGCGCACAAGGATTTCGGATCGAATCCAAAGTGACCCCCGGCGCATGGGGACAAGTGGCGAGTTCGATCGGGTTCGACGTGGTAACTCGGTTGGGAGCTTGGGCGCTGCGCGATTGGTACGAGCCCGACGGGATCGCATGGATGGATTCGCCCGATACCGTTTTGATCCGGCCCCGGCGCATTCGGCCCGGAGACCCGGAATCGACGCAGAGGTGGCGATTTCGCCCGGGAACGGCGATCCCCGCCACGGTGGAAACCTGGATCGTCACGGCGCCTCCCACCCGTCCGGCTCGTGGACGGAAGCCGGTGGGAGAAGGAGCGCCGACCGTCGAATACACGTTCGAATCGGTGCGCGGGCTTCCGGCGGATCGGCAGCCGTTCCCGACGGCCTTGCCACCCGGTTGCCGCGAGATCGCCGTGCCGGACATGCCCCTCCCCAAGGGGGAACGTCTCGAGCCGTCGGTGCGGCGCACGATCGAGCGTTGGCGCCGAGCATGGTCGCGTCCACTGGCCTTGTCGGCAGCCGTCGATGTCGCGTGGCGGGTCGAGCAGCGCGACACGGGCAACCGCAATCCTCCCCGAATTCCCGAACCCTACCACGGCGAACTGTGGCTACGTCGACCGGGAAAGGTTCGGGTCGAGGGAGCGGGCGGGCGCGGGCAACTTGGCTTTGCGGTCGGCGACGGCGAACGAGTATCCGTGCGTCGCACCGTGCCCATACAGGATCCGGAGCGTCCTTGGACCGCCATGGCCGCGGCGGGGGCATTGGATTCGGGCGCCTACCTGGATTGGTTCTTCGGTGGACCACCGGATCTTTCCGGTATGGATTCCGTGGGAATCGCGGACGAGCCCGATCCCATTTCCGGACAGCGTCGTCGATGGCTCGTGGCCAAGTCGACCCGGGCACCGGCG
>JBJTRZ010000341.1:0-4537 GCA_046076415.1 Armatimonadota bacterium | reverse complement strand
GTACGCGTGCACCGTGGTCAACAGGCCCTTGTCGATACCGAAGTTCTCGTGCAGGACCTTGGCGACCGGCGCGTGGCCGTTGGTGGTGCAGCTCGCGTTGGAGATCACGTGGTGGCGAGCCGGGTCGTACATGTCGTTGTTGACCCCGAGGACAATGGTCAGGTCCTCGTTCTTCGCCGGGGCGGAGATCACGACCTTGCGCACGGAATCCCGCTTGTGGGCCACGGCCTTGGTGGCGTCGGTGAAGAAGCCCGTGGATTCGACGACGATATCGACCGATTCGGACGCCCACGGGATCTGGCCGGGGTCCTTTTCGGCGAACACCTTCACCGTGCGCCCGTCGACCACCAGATCGGAGCCGTCGGCTTCGACCGAGCCCGCGAACGGCCCGTAGTTGGTGTCGTACTTGAGCAGATGCGCATTCGTGGACGCATCGGTCAGGTCGTTGAGGGCGACCACTTGGACATCGCCGTGGAGACCGTATTTTTCGAAGATGGCGCGGTAGGTCAGGCGGCCGATGCGCCCGAATCCGTTGATACCTACACGTACTGGCATGGTTGGCAAAACCTCTTGAATTCGTTCATCGGGGAGCGCCAGGTCGCCATTGTCCGGGACGATTCCGCCAGCGAAGGATACCTTGCGCCCCGAACCCACGCAAACACCGGGGTCGACGTCACATCACGATGCCGAGCGAGCGCGCCACGCCGCGAACGTGGTCTGCCGCCCGAGCATAGGCCGCAGCGTCGGGCAGGTGTTCGAGCATCACCGGAAGATCCGGATCCAATCCGTGAAGCCCGGTCAGCAGCGCCGCGTGGTCGAAGGTCCCCTGCCCCGGTTCCACCTCGTCGAGATGCACGGTCAACGACTCGGAAAGTCGAATGTCCTTGAGGTGGACACTGCGAACCCATGGCCCCAGGCGCCGGACGCAATCCCGGGCGAGGTCCCCGCTCGCAAAGCATTTCGCGGGCGAATCGATCAGGTTCACGGGATCGAGGTGCACGGCGAATCGATCGCGATCGATGGCCCGGATCAGTTCCAAGTACGTGTCCACCGTGTGCGGGAACATCCACGGCATCGTCTCGAGCGTCCAAAACGTGCGCCGCGGCCGCACCGCGTCGATGATCCCCCGCACCGTCTCCACCACTTGGTCGAACGTTTCGGGCAGCAGGTCGAGCGGGCTCGGACCATCCCATTTCGCACCGCGGGAGCCGGCGATATTGACACAGCAACGCGCACCAATCCGATCGGCGAGTTCGAGTTGACGTCGGCATAGGGCAACGGCGGCCTTCGCGACCTCCGGGTCGGGGGAAAGGGGATTGCTCCAAGCTCCCACCTCCGCGATCACAAGGTCGTGCGACTCCGCGGCCCGCACATACGCGGCCACGGTCGCATCATCGGCCGAGGCATCCACCGGGCAATACACGGCCCGCCATCCCGCGGCGACGGCCGCATCGGCCCAAGCTTCGGCGCCGTCGAATGTCCCGTGAACGGGTCCCCCCAGTCGCATGCAACCGCCGTTCCACGTCGCCCACCGCGACTCCTGCCACCCGGCGGGTGGGACCCGCGCGATGGCGGATGCGGGTCCCTCGGACCGTCTTGACAGCGTTTCGGCCCGGCGATATCATTCCCTCTGCCCGCCCTCGAGGCGGAGCGTATGCCCAGGTGGCGGAATTGGTAGACGCGCACGTTTGAGGGGCGTGTCCCGTAAGGGGTAAGGGTTCAAGTCCCTTCTTGGGCATCGAGAAGGCCTTCCGGCGAACCGGAAGGCCTTTTGCTTTCAGACCGGCACCGCGAAGAGCCACTTGCCGGCCGAATGGGCATCCACGCGGATCCGCAGGACCCCCGGGGTCCGCTCCGAATCCACCGCGGCACCCCGCGAGCCTGGAGCCGCACCTTCCGCGAACACCGCCAGCGGATCCGAACCCGGAATCGGGATCGTCGCCACCACGGCCTCCGAAACCTTGATTCGAACGGTGGCTCCCCCGACCACGCGGGCATCGGCTCCGACGGGCGCCCATGCGATCTCGCCCACCACCCGGTCGGCGAAAATCCACTCCCGACCGTCCACGGAGATGCGGTCGCAGGCGCACCCCGCAAAGGCAACGGGAACCGCGTCGTCGTCCACCCGCACCGTCATCGCGTGCCGTCCGCGGTAATCGATCGCACGACCCCGGATTCGAAAACCCTCGAGCTCGATCGCGTTGGACGGCGGGGGCACCCGGTCGAGGTAGGCGGCATCCACGGCGACATCCCTGCCGAACGTTCCCTGCCAATCCTCCTCGACGTTCCGAAAGTGCGGCGCGATCGCCACGGCACCGTTGGGGAATCCGCAGCAGTACCACTCCGTCGATCGCGATATCGCTTCCGGGTTGTCGTCGCCGGCGTAGGCGCCCAGCGCCGTCAGCAATTCGAACCACCACCGTGTCTCATGGCCGAGGCTGGCGGACTGGTCGTCGCGGGGGCGGAATCCGAGCACCACGCAGCGCCCATCGCCCAAGGACCGGAGCGTGCCCACGACGCCCATGGGCGACCGGGCGGCAACGGCCGTGCCCTCGCGCGGGAGCACCGGATGGAGTTTGTCGACCGGAAAATCCGTCAGCACATCCATGGGTGCAATCCCGGCGAAGGGCCCCTCGAAACGAATGCGGCGACCGGGCGCGGGAACGCCGTCCACCCAGTCCGGGTGCATTTCGACACCAAACACCGTTTCCCAATCCGCTCCAACCGCCACCCCATCGCGTCCCACGCGCGGAGCCGGCCCCGACCATATCACGGTGCCACCGGCGCGCGCGATGCTCGCAATAAGTGGTAGGAGCTCTGGCCTAGGGAACGGTTCACAGGTCGCCACGACCGTTCGGTAGGTCCGACCACGAATCTCCAACCCACCCGGCACCACGCGTCCCCGGTCGATCAAAACATCCTGGGGAACGAAGTCGGCGTACCCGTACTGCGCGGTCCAGCTGCCGAATCGCTCGTCGAGGGCGACCATATCGAGCGGATACAGGAAGAGCACGTCCACTTCCCGGTGCGCCATGTCCTGGACCATCGCGAATTCCGGCGCACCCGCGCACCCGGAGGCATCCACCACTGCCTGCCGCCGCCGCGCGAGCTCGCCTGGCATTCCCCAGTGCGCGGCATAGGCCGACGGCACATCCGACACGAGCGCGAACGAACACGCGAGGGCGATCCCGACGTAGTTTCTATCGGACCAACCGCATTCGCAGTGATCGTTGCCGGTGGCCGTCAGGAAATCGGTCCATTTGAAATAGTCGTGGCACGCCGCCGCGGCTTGGTGGATGGTGTTGGACCACAGGAAGTCCGGCGTGTACTCGTAGGCGTTCCGAACCATGGGCCGCGGCCCCTTACGCCAGAAATCGATCGTGGGACTCTCCGCCCACGTGGAGTGCGCCCGGGCTTCGAGGCGTTTCCCGAGTCGCCCCTCCAGATACCGCTTCGCCCCGGCGAACAGGTCCACCACGCCGTCCTGCAGGAAGCGATGGTAGTCCGCGCGCAGCTTTTGGGTTGCGCGGATCGACTCCGGATCGGCTCCCCAAACATGCTGGACCGCCTCTCCCGCCGAAAGGTCGTGGCGCCAGTCCTCCTGTCCTTGGCAGAAATAGACAAGCCAACGGGCGAAGTCGAGATACCGTTCGCCGTGCCGCTGCGCGAATCCGTGGCGCAAACCGTCGCTGACATACCGAATGGCGAGTTGTCCGTGGTCGTGGTGGTCGTGGTAGATCCAGTCCTGCTGGATGTGCAGTTCATCGGAATACAGTGCGTTCAGGGGCACCCCGGCATCCAGGTAGCGATCGCACAATCCTCGCAAATACGGCTCCGCCGCCGATCCGAAATAGTCCATTTCGGGGGTGCGCAGCGCCTGCACGACCAGCACGCGATCGAGTCCCTCCACCCCGATATCGCCATGGCCGTAGATGCGAATCCGCGTATGGTTCGGCTCCTCGACCAGCACCTCCACTCCGGCGGTGAACGTGATGTCCTCGATCGCGTCCGGATCGACCACCGAGTACAACGTTCCAGGTACGGGAGTTTCGCGGAAGGCGAACACGCGAATGTGGTCGGGCACGAGCTCCACCACGCCCTTGTTGTTTTCCCAGCGTCGCTGACGCCAGAGATCCACCGAGAACGTGCCGGTGCGCGGGTCGCGGACCCCTTTCCGGTACTGCATCCACAATCCCTGCTGGCCGGTCGATCGGGCGGCGACGGGCCCGAGTTCGAGCGGGGAGAGCACCGACAATTCCAACCCCAGTCCGTATTCGGCGGCCACCCTGCCGATGCGCGCGATGCGCTCGATCGCCTCGTCGGTATCGGGGGTGAGGCGGCGCGGCGAGAATTGGCCGGGACGGTACTGGTGGAAGAAGTGGTCGTGGGCGAGGATCAGCGTTCGTTGCCCCGCCGACTGCGCACGGGCGCAGATTCCCCGCAGGCTTCCCTCCTCCTTCTCGTGCGTGAGCGATAGATCGATCACCGCGTCGGGATCGTCGCTCAGGATCTCCAGTTCGCGGTCGCTGGCCAGGAT
>JBJTRZ010000340.1:0-6828 GCA_046076415.1 Armatimonadota bacterium | reverse complement strand
ACCGGCGCCGCGCGACGCGCCAAGCGACTCGCTTGCCTCCATCCGTTTTCCATCTACCCGGCCGCCGTCTCCGCCGACCTTGCCGCGTTTCGGCAGGTGTCCGAACGCGTGCCCGGCGTGGCCATCGAGGACCGCACCCAGCTCCTGCCCACACTGCGGGCCACCAAATCCGACACCGAAATCGCCCTGATGCAGCGGGCCATCGACGCTACGACGGCGGGATACGCAGCGGCGCTGAAGATGATCCGTCCCGGAACGAGCGAAGCCGATATCCAGCAGGCGATGGAGGATGCGTACCGCGGAGAAGGAGCCCGCGATGTCGCCTACAACTCCATCGTGGGAGCGGGCATCAACGGCACGGTGCTTCACTACATGGACAACTCCGCCCCCTTGCGGGCCTGCGACCTCATCGTCATCGACTCCGGCGCGGCGTTCGCCGGGTACGCGTCCGACGTGACCCGCACGTTTCCCGCGAGCGGCAAATTCACCGCGAAGCAGCGCAAGGTGTACGACATCGTGCTCAAGTCCCTCGACGCCGGAATCGCGGCGGCGCGGGCCGGAGTCACCAACGGCGAGGTCGACCGGGTCTGCCGGGCGGTGATCGAGGACGCGGGTTACGGGGACGCGTTCATCCATGGCGCGGGCCACCCGCTCGGACTCGATGTCCACGAACTCGGGCCCGACGGTCCCCTGCTTCCCGGCATGGTGATCACCATCGAACCGGGGATCTATCTCCCCGACGAAGGTTTCGGCGTGCGCATCGAGGACGACATCCTGGTGGTGGAGGGGGGCAATGCCAACCTGACATCCCACATTCCCCGCACGACCAAGGAAATCGAGAAAGCGATGGCGGGCTGACATGACCGCGCCACGGACCGAGGTCCTGCTGCGCTCCGACGGCGCGGTGCGGGTGCGCATCGACTGGGACACCACGCGTGGCGACGACACGGCGGCGGTGGACCTGCCGGCGGACCGCGTCGACGCAGTGCTCGCTGCGGCGATTCCCGAGGACCCGGAGGGCAACCTGCGACGGATCCGGGGCGAAGTCGCTCCCGACGGCGAGGGGCGCCTGGTCGTGTCCGCCGTCGGTGCGTGCGCGCTCGTCTGGTGGACCCGGGCGGATCCGTGGCGATGGAGCGACCGTATCCGGGTTGCGGACGACCGGGTCGACCTGCAGCGGTGGGCTTCGCTGCCGGAAGTGCGCGACGTCGGGGGGCGATGGGTCCGCGTGGTGCTCGAGGACGCCTCGGGGGCGCGGCATCCCGTGGAGGAAGGGGTGGATCTCGGCGCGGGCCACCGCACGCTTGTACCCGTGCGCCGCGAGCACCTTCCGCTCGACGCGCGGTGTGTGTGGCGGGCCGAACGCGACGGCGCGCACCCGGTGCGCAGGGCGCGCGTGACGGCTCCCGACGGGGCGGGCGACGCCATCGTGGTGCCGGGCGAGGCGCCTCCTGAAACCGTTCCCGTGATCGACAATGCCTGGGAGGTGCGGCTCGCCCCGGTCGAATCGGTCGCGGTGGAGATGGAATCGCGCGGGGAATCGGGGGAAATGCACGGGGCGCAGGTACGCTCCGGGGTCTTGCACGGGATCCGCAGGCGCCGTCGGGAGACGGGCTACCGCTGGAGCAACGCGGGTTCCACGCCGTTGTCGTTCGAACTCGAACATCCCTCGGGAAACGAATGGAATTTGGTGTCGCCCGACGACGGTGCGCAGACGCCGGACCGTGCGCGCAGTTTCGCGTGCGTCGCTCCGGCCGGGGGCGACGGTCGGCTCGTCGTGGTCGAGGACCGCGTGGAACCCATCGCGCTCGATTTGGCGACCGCCGACGCCGATGCCCTCGGGGGACTGGCGGGCGGCGACCTGCCGGAGGAGGTTCGCTCCACCGTCGCCGTGGTGCTTGCCCGGCGGCGCAAGGTGGAGGAACTCGAACGAGCCGCCGAGGAAGCCGAGGCGCGTTTGCCGGGCCTGCAGGACGAGGAGGTCCGCATCAAGGAGAAGGCGATCGCGCTCGATCCCGACTCCAATGCGATCAAGGTCGTGCACGCCGCTTGGGAAAACACGCGGCAGGCGATCCGGGGTGCGCGCGAGGAAGCGGAGGCGCGCCGTCGGGAGGCCAAACAGGTCCGCGAGGAATTGAAACGGTACTTGCAGGAGCGGGAGGGACGCGAATGAGGAAGCGAACTTGGGTGGTTGCGGGACTTGCGGCGTTGCCGCTTGCCCTTCCCGCGTGGGCCGACGATGCGCCGACCCAGCCGTTGCCCGTGCGGGCCGTCACCTTGTTCTCCTCGGGAGTGGGGTTCACGCTGCGCGAGGGAGAGGTCGAGGGCGACGCCTTGGTTGCGTTGACCTTCCGCACGCAGCAGGTCAACGACATTCTGAAATCGCTGGTCCTGCTCGATGAACGCGGGAAGGTGCGACCGGCCATCTACGGGGCGAAGGACCCGGTCGTGCGCACCCTCCAATCGTTCGCGGTGGATGTCACCCAGCCGCTTTCGCGCTCCGAACTGCTCAATCGCCTACGCGGCAGCCGCGTGGAAGCGAAAGTGGAGCGTCCGGGTGGCTCGGAAACCGTCGCCGGGCAAATCGTGGGCGTGGAATCGCGGGTCGTGCCGCAGACTCCTCCGCTTGCGCCGACCGTGGTGGAAACCCTCACGGTGCTGGCGGAAGCCGGCCTGCAATACGTTCCCCTCGAGCAAATGCGCTCGTTGAAATTGCTGGATTCCCGGCTCGATGCGGAGTTCCGCACCGCGCTCGGCCTGCTCGCCGCGGCTTCGGACGATCGGCGCCGACAGGTCGAGCTGCACTTCGAAGGCAAGGGCAAACGGCGGGTGCGGGTGGGCTACGTCAGCGAAGCGCCGCTGTGGAAGGTGAGCTACCGACTGCTTCTAGGCGGGGCCAAACTCGGGTCGGATTTGCCCGGAGGATCCGCGGACAAGCCGTTCCTGCAGGGATGGGCCTTGGTCGAGAACACCACCGACGAGGACTGGAAGGACGTTTCCCTGTCGCTCGTATCCGGCCGACCCGTCTCGTTCGTCCAGGATCTCTACCAACCGCTCTACCTGCCGCGACCGGTTGTCGCGCCCGACATACAAGCATCGCCCACGCCCCAGCTCTCCGAGGGCAGCGTGGAGTCCTCCGACAAGAAAATGGAAGCCCTTGGGCGCTCGGCCTCGCGCGCCGCCGGTCCCCTTGGCCGCGGCGTGGCGGGTGGACTGGGCGGTTTCGGCGGTGGTGGTTTCGGGGGAAAGGGACGGGAAACCGCGAGCGAAATGCCCGCGCCGATGGATGCGGGCAGGGCCCTCGCCTTCGATATGGAATCCGCGGAGCGCTCCGTTTCGGCGCAGGCGAGCGGCGAATCGGCGGGCGAACTGTTCCGATACACCGTCGAAGCCCCGGTCACATTGCCGCGTCAGCGGGCGGCCATGATTCCCATACTCGCGGGAGGCGTGACCGGCGAAAAGGTGAGTGTCTACAATCCCGACACCATCCACGCGACGATTCCCATGAACGCGGTCCGCTTGCGCAACGATACCGGCCTGCATCTCAAGGCGGGCCCCGTCACCCTTTTCGACGATGGGGTGTACGCGGGCGACGCCCGGATGCCCGACATCCCCCCCACCGACAGCCGTTTGATCACCTACGCCCTCGACCTCGCCCTGGCCGGGGAAAAACAGGATAAGGGCGGGAGCCGCATCGAAACCGGCATCCTCATTCGGCGTGGCGTGCTCGAGATCCAGCGCAAGGAAATCCGGGAAACCGCCTACACCGTGCGCAACAAGGGCACCAAGGCCCGCAACCTCCTGATCGAACACCCGTTCGAAAGCGAATGGAAGCTGGTGGCCCCGGCCAAGTTCTAGGAGAGGACCCCGTCGCTGTACCGCTTCCCCCTCGCCGTGGAGGCCGGAAAATCCGCCACCCTCGCGGTGAAGTTGGAACGGCCTATCTCCGAGACGGTGGGCCTCGTGGACGCCGATGTCAACTTCCTGCAGGTGCAGTTCGAGCGCAAGGAAGGCGTGCCGGCCAAACTCCGCGAAGCGCTCGGCTCGATCCTGCAACGTCGCCGCCGCATACAGGACCTGCAAGGCATGGCGTCCGTGGCCGACCAACAGGTGGGCGCCATCATGCAGGATCAGGAACGAATCCGACAGAACATGCAGGCGCTCGACCGGACCTCCGATCTCTACAAGCGCTATGTCGAACAACTTGGCGAGCAGGAGACCCGGATCCAAACGCTTCGGACCGAAGCGGCGAAGCACCGCGCCTCCGCCGCCGAGGCCGACCGCGAGCTGCGCGCGTTTGTGGACACCCTGACGATCGGGGGCTGATGCCCCGATCCCGACGCCCCCTGCGATGATGGAGACCGATTCGACCTTGGAACCCACCGGCCCCGATGGCGAGACCCGCCGGCGACGACGATCCAAACGTCGCCACAGCCGGCGCACGCCGGTGCGGGTGCCGCGGCGACGGTTGGTGCAGGCGCTGACCGGTTTCGCGCTGGCGCTGGCCATCACCGCCGCGCTCCCCGCGCTGCGTCGGACGCTCGCCGGCTCGCCTTGGGCGTCCGCGGTGCGGCCGGAGTGGGTGGCGCTGGGCGTCGCCGCACTTGCCGGAGTCTGGCTGTTCCCGGGCGTGGAGGACCGAGTCCTGGAGGCGCTGGGAAAGCGCCGAAAGCCGCGCTCCCACCGTCGGCGGAGTCGGCGCGACTTCCCGCGGACGTCCGATACCGAGCCTTCAGTCGAGGGTGAGGAAGGGGCGTAGCTTCTCGAGCCGCTTCGGCCCGATTCCCTTGACGTCGGCGAGTGCTTCGATCGAGGCGAAACGGCCCGCCGCGCGGCGCGCTTCGAGGATCCGTTCGGCCGTGGCGGCACCCACTCCGGGAAGCCGGCGCAATTCGGAGACGCCCGCCTTGTTGATGGAGATGGTTCCATCGCCCGGTTTTTGAAACTTCGCCGGCGCGGCGGCCTTGCCGGTCCGTGCACCGGCTCCGGGGGAAGGTTTGCCGAAAACCCTTCCCGAGCCCGGAGTTCCCGCCGGGCCTGCGGCCGGAGCAACAGCCCGGGGCGCCGCTTCCTGCCCACCACCGTCGATTTCGGCGGAGCGCTCGGGAACGTGCACCTGATCGGAGTCCTCGAGGCGCGCGGCCAGGTTCAGCGCATCGCGCTCCGCGCCCGGAGCGAACCCACCCGCCACGTGGATGGCCCGAAGCAATCGGGACCCGGCGGGCAAGGCGTAGACACCGGGGTGATGGACCCTTCCGCTCACATGGACCACCACGGGCGGAGGGGGCACCGGACGGGGTGCGGGCAGCGCAGCCTCGGGCGCGACCACGGGTGCCGGGCGGGGAGATCCGGCAACGGATGCGTCCTCCGACGTTTCCTCGAACCCGGAGGGCGCCCGCGGATCGACGGGAATCGCGGCGGGCTGCAGCGCGGGAGCCGGTCGGCTGGCCGACGACCAACCGGCGACGGCGAACGAGACGATCAGCGCGGCGGCCACGGCGGCCGCGATGCGCTCGCGAGGGGTGAGGGACATTTGGCAAACTCCTTCGAGGGAATGTCCCTAGAAACGGCCCAATGGTGGGAGTTCCTACACCCGAGCGACCGTTTTTTTAATCCGGTACGCGGCGCGGACGTGCGGGCTAGACCGGGGAATCGGTGTTGGTGGACGCGTCGGTTGCGAGCATTTCCACGGTCCGCGGGTCGGGTTCGCCGCCAAAAAACCGGTCCAAGACCTGTTGGAACAACGACCCGGGCGGTGAAACGGATTGGAACAGGGTCATGCTCGAGCGCAACTTGACGTCGTCGGGGGTGCCGAGGATATCGCGGGCGGACAGTCCCTGCTGATCGAGCAGCGCCCGTGCGCACGCCGCGAGCCGTGGACCGAGCACCGGGTGGGCCAGATACGCGAGCGCCTCATCCGCGTCGGCGATCCCGTACCGCGTGGCCATCGCGCTCGTGCCAAGCCCGCGCAGTTGCGGGAGGACGAACCACATCCAGTATAATCGCAAAACAAGTCTGGCAGGTGACCATAGCTGGCCTGAAATACAGTAATAAGATTATTTCAGAAAGAGGCCATATATGGAAATTTATATTTTTCATAAATGTGGATTGGAACAAAGTGCATATACCTTTTTTGCCAAATTGCAAGGATATCACGGATTTAAATGGGCAAATAAGAGATTTATTGAGTCGTAATTTAAACGCTTGGGTTGTCACGGTCAATACCGATGTCCACAGACAGCTGACTCTTCTCAAGTCGAATAAAGAAATTGAGCTTATTGAGGCAGTTGGCATAAAGACAGCCGACGGATTCCCGATAAAGGCGATTTCAAATTATCTTGAGCCGGAGGGATACGAACGACTAACAGGTTCCGATTTAATAATTGACCTAATCCCTTTGTGCTCGGAACTGGGAATACCGATTTATATCGGCGGTGGAGAAAATGGCGAAGCAAGAAGGGCAAAGAAGAAAATAGAGTCATCAATGTGTGGCGTAAGTATTTACGCACTCGATGTGCCGTTTGGATCGGTAGAATTGGTCACTTTATTTCTTAAAACCAACATCCAACTAGATCGATATGCTCTTTTTTTAGGCTTAGGGACGCCTAAACAGGAATTGGTTTTGGCAAATTTATATACAAGTTCGAATGGTTGTATTTTTTTAGGGTGTGGCGCCGGAATCTCTTATCAGTCGGGCAGTAAAAGACGTTCCCCGCGGTGGATACAGAAAATTAATATGGAGTGGCTTTTTCGTTTTCTCCATGAGCCACGACGACTCGGAAAGCGATATTTCGTCGAAGACATTCGGCATATAATTAAACTGTCTAC
>JBJTRZ010000339.1:0-10813 GCA_046076415.1 Armatimonadota bacterium | reverse complement strand
GTGGCAAGGAAATCGCCTTCCCTTGGTGCGACGACTTCGACCAGACCAAGCTTTGGTGCAGCGTCCGCGAGATGGGCGACGCCAATGGGACGGCGCCCGTCGTCCGGTCCAACCGCATCCATGTGAACGCGCTGGGGCTTTCGGATCTGAGTGGAAATGTCGATCAATGGTGCCAGGATCGGTTTGACCTCTATCCCTCCGGCACGGTGACGGACCCGCAAGGGCCACCATCGGGCGAATTCCGTTGCCAACGCAGCGGGGGCTGGCTCGAAACCGGGGTGCGTGACTTCCTGAGCGTTCGACGCGACTATGAAAGTCCGGCCGAACGGTCACACGCCTGCGGTTTTCGCCTTTCCGCAGGGCCCGCGTAGGCTTCCTGCCATCCCGCCACCTCGCGGCGCTCCCCGCGGCGGATACGCGATGTCCCGGGCAAGGGTTCACCCACCGCTTTCCGCGTCGAACGCCCCACCCCATCCCCTATCCTCTGTCTTCGGGAATCCGGGAGGAAATGTCCGGGAGGCGGCGCGCACCCATTTCGGCTTTCCATCGGTGGTTGCGGAGCCGTTTCCGGACGGTGGAACCCCGCCGCGCGAGCGGTCTCCCGCCCCCGGCATCCCGGCGCGATCCGTGAAATAATCCGTGCATGGCAGCACGGCAGATCGATTGGCGGGGCGTCTTCCCCGCCGTCACCACCCAACTTCGTCCCGATCAATCCCTCGATCTCGAGGCCACCGCGCGGCACCTCGAGGTGCTCCTCGATTCCGGAGTCACCGGCTTGGTGATGTGCGGATCCCTCGGCGAGAACCAGTGCCTGTCGCCCGAGGAAAAGCGCGCCGTGGTGCGCCGGGCGGTCGAGGTCTCCGCGGGCCGTGTCCCGGTGCTCTCGGGCGTGGCAGAAATGTCCACCGCCGCCGCCGTGGCCTATGTGCGCGATCTCGAGGACCTGGGCGCCGACGGCGCGATGGTGCTCCCCGCCATGGTCTACAAGGCGGATCGCGCCGAAACCCTCGCCCACTACCGAACGGTGGCCGGAGCGACCACGCTGCCGATCCTCATCTACAACAACCCCGTGGGGTACACGGTCGACATCACGCCGTCGATGCTCGCCGAACTCTCCGACCTCTCCAACCTCCAAGCCATCAAGGAATCGTCCGCCGACACCAGCCGCATCACCGACATCGTCAACGAAGTGGGCGATCGGTACGCGATCTTCGCCGGCGTGGATACGCTCGCGCTCGAATCGGCGATGCTCGGCGCGGTGGGCTGGATCGCCGGAGTCGGACTCGCGTTCCCCTACGAGAACCAACGGCTTTGGGATCTGGCGGTCGCCGGCGAGTGGGAAAAGGCCCGCGCGATCTATCGCTGGTTCATGCCGCTCCTGCGCCTCGACCTCGGTCCCCATTTCGTGCAGAAGATCAAGCTCGCTCTGCAGGAGACCGGCCTCGGGGCCGAATGGGTGCGCGCCCCGCGCCTCCCGCTCGCGGGCGCCGAACGCGACGAAGTGCTGGCCACCATCCGCCACGGCATCGACCACCGCCCCAAGATGGATAGTTGAACGGTTAATCGCGGCGCGCCGGCTCGGCGCGGATGCACGGACAGACTAGCTCCACTCCCGCGGCGCGGACAGCGACGGGCGCCGGGCGAAGCGACGCATGCCGATCCGCAAGCGCGCGGCGCCCAGCGGAGCGAGCCGCACCGCAAGCGCATCGCTCGACACCGGTTCCGCCGGGCCACCGTCGATGGAAACCTCGGTGAACGCATGCTCGCCGTAGGCACCGGCGGTGAAGGCGACGCGGCGCGCACGGGTGGCCCCCGTATGCACGACCTCGACGTCGATCCCGTTGGCGTCGATCCCGCCCACGCGCACGGCGATCTCCGGTGGCAGCCCGGGCCGCCGCCCGTCGGGGTCCCACGGTCGGAGGCGCAGATGCTGCAAGCCGCCGTGGTAGATGGCTTGAGGACCACCGCAAACCAGTTGGAGCAGCGCTTCGGTGTGCACCGGATTGCGGTCCTGCCAGTGGTGGACATCCCAGGTTTCCGGATCGCTCTCCTCGGTGGCCACAAGGCGCATGCGCCGAGCCACCTCTTCGAGCTGGGCCTCAGGACGCGCTCCGGGTAGTCGGGCAACCGACCCGCGAGGTATTCCGACCACGGTGCCTCATGGATGTCGTCGCCTTTGCCGCGGCCCGGCAGGACCCGGCGCCAATGGCTTGCCCGTTCCGGGAAACGATCGAGCCGCGCGAGGTCGTTCGCGTCCTGCGAGAACAGCGCGATTTGGAGGGCGAACTCGGGCGCGAGCGGCCGATGGTCGACCCAACCGGCATCGGTGTGGCGGTGGGGCACGTTCAGCACCCCGTCCTCGACCCGGCCACGTTCGATGCACCGGTCGATTTGACCACGCGGAATGTCCAAGTAATGGTGGTCGCCCGTGAGCAACACGGCGTTCATCGCGGCGATGCAGAGCGGCTGGATGACGGTCATCAGGCCATGGGGCCAGCGCCAACCGTAGTAGCCTCCCCACCATTTGCCCTCCATTCGCCCGCCGATCACGCCGTTTTCATCGACATTGTCGGGGCATAGGCCGTCGTTGGCCGCGATGCGCTCCGACCACGCGTCCACGTAGTCGAGCACCCATTTGCGCAGCGATTCGTCTCCGGAGAGCGCGTACGCGTGGGTCGCGAGGCTGGTGGCGGTGAGGTTGAGCGGGACATCCCCGGACATCATTCGGCGGTTGAGGAAATCGAGGATGCGCTGGAACGTTGCTTCGTCGTTCCAATCGGCCTTGGGTCCGGGCACGCCGGGAATGTCGTCGAAGGGCGGCGGGTAGTGGGCCAGCACTTCGCGGTGGGTGCACCAATCCTCGGCCGTGTTGACCGGGCGCGGCCCCGCGCTGCCGTTGATGGGCGAGCGCATCAGGCGCAGCCGCGGATCCCAGTTGGGCGCCTCGGGGTCGTCGCCGGTGAACATCCGGGCGAAACGGAGCGTGCGAGCGCGCACGGTCGGATCGGTTCCGGCGAGTCCGAGATGGTAGAGGAACAGCGACGATTCGCCGTGGTGCATCCAGTCGTAGTACGCGTCGAATTCGCGCCGGATTTGTCCATAGGCCGTGAACTGCCGGGTCACCGCGTCCCAAAGGAATCGGGACCGTTCGAGCAGGTCCCCGCGCCCGCCGAGCAGATAATGCAGGGGCCAGTTGCCGTACGCCTCGTACCCGTCGTCGCTGCCGTCCATTCCGGGCCAGGTGTCGCGCCACACGAACGTGCCGTCGGCGCGCGTGTAGCGCTGCTGGAACACCGGGATGGCCTCGTCGATCGCGGCGATCAGGTGGCGCATCCGCAGGGCCCATTCGGGCGGCGGAGCGGTGCGGTTGGCATGGACCGTGTGCATGGAGCATGCATTCGCGCCGGGACATAGGGGTCCCTCCCGGGCGGCGGTGCGCGCCCTCCAACCGGCCTTGGGCATCGGCAATGGAAGCGAATCCAGCGCACGTGGTTGAATCGAACGTGACCCTTTGGCGCGATGCCCTGCACGGAGCCCTCGCCTTCACCGCCGCCGCGGGAGTGGTCTTCGCGTCGGTGGCCTACGGCGAACTCGCGTTGGTCCGCGCCCTGGGTCCGATCGGTGCCTACGTCCTCTGGACCGTGTCGTTCCTCGCCCTGGGATCGTGGTTCCTCGCGCCGCTCGCGGGGGATCGCGTCGCGCGCCGCCGGTTTCCCATGCGCTTCTGCGGCGCGTTCCTGGCCTACGCGGTGCTGTGGTGCGTCGCGTGGGTTTGTTTTCCCAGCAAACTCGGGGAATGGCTGGGCGCGGCGGTCGGTGCGGGCACCCTGGGCGCGTTGATCGCACCGCGCGGGGCACGCCCGGGGCGCCCGGCCGCGGCGTGCTTGGTATTCGCGGGCAACGCGGTGGGGTATTTCATCGGCGACGCGCTGCACACCGCGCTGGGGCGCCCGCTCGGGATGCTGCTTTGGGGAGCCACTTTCGGCATCGGCACGGGCGCGGCGCTGGGCGCGGTGATCGGGTCGGGACGCTCGGTCGGCAAGGAGGCGTGAAACATGGAAAACGGCAAACCGACGATCCTACGCGGCGTCGTTCCGTACAAGGGCAAAGGTCTCGGGGAGTTCCTGAGCCTTGGGTTCAAGGCGTGGACCACGGTGCGGCGCGGGACGCGGATCGCGTATGTCACCGTGGGGCATTCGGGATCGGAAATGGTCGTGGTGGAGGCCAAGGGCGACTTCACGGGACTGCACTTCTACCCGATCGGTCCGAAAGGTTCGATGCACGTGGACCAGTCGCCGGAATCGACTCCGGCCACCTACGCGCATTTCGAGCTCAAACTTGCCGCACCGCTCGGCGCCGAGGGCACGTTGGTGTTCGATGTCGGTTTGGTGGAACCGGTCGACGCGCCGCCTGCCCCCAAGGTCGGTTGACGCGATCGGGCCGGACGACGCAGGAGGCCGGGGACGTTCCACGGAATCTTCCGGCATGAATCCCGCGCCTCCCTCGAGCCGAAATTGGCCGGATTTCCGTGGCCCGGCCGGCGACGGACATGGAGTTGCACGGGGACTTCCGCGCACTTGGGCCCCCAACCGAAATGTCGTTTGGCGAACCCCCATCCACGACAGCGGTTGGTCGTCGCCGATCGTCGCCGGCGATCGCGTCTGGATCACCACCGCCACGGAATCGGGCACCACCCAGTGGGTGGTATGCGTCGATGCGCGGACAGGCAAGGTGTTGCTCGACGACCGGGTGTTCGAAAACGAACGTCCCGAACGGATCGGCGCGCAGGGAAACACCTACGCCTCCCCATCGTCGGTCACCGACGGCCGCCACGTGGTTTCGCATTTCGGCACGTACGGCACCGTCTGCCACGATGTCCGGTCCCTGCGCCGTGTCTGGACCCGGCGCGACCTGCAATGCCTCCATTTCCAAGGCCCGGGCTCGTCGCCGCTCCTCTGGCGGGGGCGGGTGGTGCTCACCTACGACGGCGCGGACGTCCAATTCGTGACGGCGCTCGACCTGCGAACGGGAAAAACCCTTTGGCGGACCGATCGCGGCACGGATTGGTCGGCGGACGCCTATGGAGGGAAGGACGACCCGGACCAGCGCAAAGCGTTCTCCACGCCGTTTTTGACCGAACGCGATGGGCGGCCCGAGTTGGTCACCGCAGCCGCGCGCTGCTTCGTCGCCTACGATCCCGCCACGGGCCGTGAAACCTGGCGGTTGCCGCATCCCGGATTTTCCAATGCCACCCGCCCGGTGGCGGGCGGGGGAATGATCTACCTCGACACGGGCTTCAACCGACCGGAAATGCTGGGGGTGCGCTTGCCGAAGGGCCGGGTGCCTGGAAGCGCGGACATCGCATGGCGGGTTTCGCGGAGCGTTCCGACCATGAGTTCCCCCCTGCTCCACGAGGGCCTGCTCACCTACGCCGCCGATTCGGATTTCCTTTCGTGCATCGACGCCGCTTCGGGAGCGGAGGTCTGGCGCGAGCGCATCGGGGGCCGTCAGTATGCGTCTCCGCTGCTCGCCGACGGCGCGATCCACTGGGTTTCGGACAATGGCCGGACATTGATCACCGAGCCGGGGCGAACGTTTCGGGTGCTCGGCGAGGGCCGGCTCGACGAAGGAAGTCGGAGTTCGCCGGCCGTGTTCGACAACAGCCTCTTGATACGCACCTACGATGCGCTGTATAGGATTGGTGCGACATGAGGATTCCCCCGCTGCGTTTGATCGCGTTCGCCGCGCCTTGGTTCGTGCTTCCGGGCCTCGCCGGCGCATGCGCTCCGGAATTCAATCAACGGTTCCCGGAAATCGCGTCGCGTATCGGCGATCTGGGCAACACGGCGGCGCTCGTCGTCGGACTCGGCTATCTGCTGGTGAAGGCGGTGCGCACGGGCAAGGGTCCCAGTTGGCGAACCGTCGTGGCCACCATGGGAATCGAAACCGGGCTGTATTTGCTGATCAAAGGGGCGACCTGGCATGTGGCGCACCGCTTCCCGCGTCCATCCGGGCGCGACGGCGGTTTCCCGAGCGGACACACGGCGGCCCATGTCTGCCTGGCGATGCTGTTGGCGGAATCGAGTCCTGCGCTCGCGCCGCTGTGGTACCTGTGGGCCGGCGTGATGGCGTGGTCGCGCGTGGCGGCCGGCAGCCACTACGCCTATCAGGTGCTCGCCGGCGCGCTGCTCGGGGGCATCGTCGGCGCCTGCGTGCTCGGCGTCGCGCGGCAACGTGCGCCCGCTTCGGTTGCGCCGGCGACCGCACCCGGTCTACCATAGCCCGGTGGATCGTCGTTCCTTCCTGCATCGCGGCGCCGCGCTGGGCTCCGCCGCCCTTGGCGCCGGCTGCCGTTTCACCGACTCCTCCGACCGACGCACGGTTCTCGAAGCCGCCATTTTCGAGGGGGGCTTCGGGATCGAGTGGCACAAGGACATGGCGCGGCGCTACGAGGCGCTGCATCCCGACGTGCGCGTGGACCTTTGGGGCGATCCCCGCGTCGATGAAAAGATCAAGCCCCGGATCCTGCGGCGCAACCCGCCGGATCTCGCCAGCTGCAACCTTCCCGTCTGGAAGTTGATCGTGGCGGGGAAGCTCCATCCCCTCGACGACACCTTGGCATCCCCCGCCTACGGCCAAACCGGCGCCGCGTGGAAGGACACGCTCGTTTCGGGAGTGCTCTCCGATTTCGTCTACGACGACCGCACCTGGGCGCTGCCGAGCAACCTCGGCGCCTGGGTCTGCTGGTACGACAAGCGCCTGTTCCGCAAGCACGGATGGACCGTTCCCGAAACCTGGAGCGCGTTCGCGGCACTTTGCGACGCGATGAAGGCGGCGGGGGTCGCGCCGCTGGCTTTCCAAGGCAAATACCCCACGTACGCCTGGTCCACCATTCTTTCGCTCTTCCAACGACAAGTGTCGTTCGAGGACTGGTACGCGGTGCAGGACCTCGCGCCCGGCGCATTCGTCCATCCCGCGTTCATCCACGCGGCCGAGCTCATGCAGACCATGGCCAAGCGGTGGTTCCAGCCGGGTGCGCTGGCGATGACCCATACCGAAAGCCAGCTGGAGTGGGTGAACGGCCGGGCGGCGATGGTCTTCTGCGGCCTGTGGCTCAAGAACGAAATGAAGGCCGCGCTGCCACCGGATTTCGAGATGTCGTGCTTCGCGGTGCCGATGGTGGATGGCGGGAAGGGCGACCCGCGCGCGGTGTACGGCGGCGGCGGGGAGAATTTCGTGGTGTTCAAGGATGCGCGCAATCCGGCGCTGGCCGCGGATTTCCTGAAGTTCCTGCTGAGCATGGAGCCCGCGAGGGCCTATGTCGGACGTTTGGACACGCTGTCACCGGTCAAGGAATGCTTCCAGGGCGTCGCGATCAGTTCCGCCCTGCAAGGCGCGGTCGATATCGTCACGCGCTCGAGCCGCCTGTATTCCGACCGACTGGGCCAGCTCTACCTGGAATTCTCGCGCACCATCCTCCAGCAAGGGCAGGCCGACCTGCTCTCGGGCAAAGCCACGCCGGAGCAGTTCGCCCAGCGGCTCGAGGCGGGCGCGGACGCCGTGCGGCGCAATGCGGAGATATACAAGCCGCCGGCGCGCGGGGTGCCGCCGGCATGACGCGGCGTGCGGATCGCATCCGCTTCCTCCTGCTCTTCCTCGGACCGGCGGTCTTGCTCTACAGCGGGTTCGTGCTGCTTCCCGCCGCGAACGCGCTTTGGATGTCGCTCACGCGCTGGGACGGGCTTGGCAAGGCCGAGTTCGTGGGCCTCGAGAATTTCCGAGCGATGACCCGGTCCGGATCCGACTTCGGCGGCGCGATCGCGCACAATGTCCAGCTCACGGTCGTGCCCGGCGCGATCATCCTGTGCCTGGCGTTGTTCTTCGCGTGGATCATCCAGCAACGGGTGCGCGGAGCGCGGGCCTACCGCGTGGCGTTCTTCTTCCCCAACGTGGTGAGTTCGGTGGCGATCGCGTTGCTTTGGGTGCTGATCTACAGCCCCACGAAGGTCGGGTTGCTCAACAACCTGCGCGCGGCCTTCGGTGCCACCGAGCCCATCGCCTTCACCGAAAGCGGCCGCCTCCTCACATCGCTGGTTCCCATGATGGTCTGGGCCGCGACCGGCTTCTACATGGTGCTCTTCCTCGCGGCGATGGAGAACATTCCCGAGGACTACTACGAAGCGGCGCGCCTCGACGGCGCATCGGCCGGCACCCAGTTCCACCGCATCACGTTGCCATTGATGTGGGATGTGCTCACCACCGGCATCATTTTCCTGATCGTCGGCGGGCTGAAGTTCTTCGACGCCATCTGGGTGATGGAGAACGGTCGGCCGGGACCCTCCACGCACACCTTGGCCACGCTGATGTACGCCAAGGTGTTCGAGGAATACAACGTCGGGTACGGGTCGGCGATCGCGGTGCTGCTCTTCGGTTTGGTGCTGCTGGCCACGTTGGTCAGCATGCGCCTGCTGCGGCGCGAAAGGCTGGAGCACTGATGGCGAGGCTGCTGGATCGTCTCGGCGTGGCGACGCGCACGTTGGTGCTGGCCGCATGGTTCGCCGCGGTGGTGTTGCCGATGCTCTGGGTGGTGGGCACCAGCCTCAAGTCGACGCGCGAAATCTACGCGAATCCGTTTGGTCCCCCCCGCGCCCTGATCGCCCCGTCGGCGGGGACGCTCGCCGCGGCCAAGGCCAACTTCGCCAAGGCGTGGGTGGGCAGCCATTTCGGCGACTACTTCGCCAACAGCGTGGTGGTGGTGGCGATCAGCCTCGCCGGAATCCTGCTGCTCGGGTCGATGGCGGCCTATGCGCTGGCCCGTTTCGAGTTCCGGGGACGCGCGTTCCTGCAAACCGTGTTCGTCAGCGGTCTGCTGATTCCGATGCAGCTGATCCTCATTCCGCTCTTTTTCCAGTTTGCCGACATGAGCGAGGCACTGACCCGCGTGCTCGCGCCGGTGGCGAAGGCGCTGGGAATGGGCACGCTCGTGGTGCAATTGCACGACTCGCACGCGGGCATCGTGCTGATCTACATCGCCGCGAGCCTGCCGTTCACCGTGTTCACCCTCACCGCGTTCTTCCGCACCCTACCCGGCGCGGTGCGCGAGGCGGCGATGCTCGACGGCGCCTCGGAAACCCGCACATTCTTCTCCGTGATGCTTCCCCTCGCCCGCCCGGGCCTGGTGACCGTGGCCATCTTCAACTTCCTGGGGCTCTGGAACGAATACCTTTTCGGGATGGTGTTCCTCAGCTCCGATCGCCTGAAGACGTTGCCGCTCGGGCTTGCGGGCATCTCGATGCAGGCTCAGTACAAATCGGACTTCGGGCTGCTCTTCGCGGGGTTGGTGATCGCGATGCTGCCCACGCTGGCGGTGTATCTGGCGCTGCAGGAACAACTCACCAAGGGCATCACGGCCGGCGCGATCAAGGGCTGACCCGGCCCGCAAACCCGCCTCAGCGCACGAACCAGTGCCAGCGAACGCGCAGGGTGCGCGGGATGCCCGGAACCAGATCCAGCGACCACTGCGCCTGTCCGACGCCGGAGAGTCGCGCCCGTTCGGCCAGCAGCGGCACCAGCGACCATCCGGGTGGCAAGGGTTCGCCGCCGAAGACATCGACGCTGCGCGCCGTGCCCCCGTCGTCCACCGTGTCGATGGTGCCCGCCACGCCTCGCACCACTTCGATGCGGACCGGCCCCGGCAGGCGGCTGGCGAGGCGAATTTCGCTTTCCATGTCGACCCGCGCATAGCGTGTGCCGTCGCGGACCAACGCGTCGGGCGTGCGCCCGGTTTCCCGGTCGATCCGTTCAGCGGTCACCTCGATGCCGTCGGCGAGGGAAAGCTCGCTCGAAGCACCGCGGGGCGTATAGGTGAGGGTGGCTTGGGAAACCATCCGTCCGCGGGAAAACAGGAGCGCCGGGGCGGTGGTGAACGGCTGGGGCGAACGGTTTTCGAGACGAATGAAATGGCGGACCTTGGCGCGCGACGCGGCGCGCGCGACCACGGGGTCCCCGCCGGGCGGCACCGAAGTCGTTTCCGCCACCGGCGGGAGATCCAAGCGATAGACATCCCGGTACGGCACGGTGGACCGGGCGATCGGGTACGCCGCGCGCTCGCCCCGCGCCAGTTTGACGCCCTTGAGCGGAAAAACGAACAGGTCCTCGGCCCGTTCCCCGGAGTTGCCATCGGAGGGCAACACGGCGCCGGTATCCATTCCGTCGGGTGCGAATCCGGCGGACTGCCCCATCGCGATCGCGTTGGACATCCGGCCATTGTTTTCGAAGAACGGAGATAGGCGCGCAACGGCCCCGGCGATGGCCATCGGATCGGTTTGATCCTGGAACGCGATGGAGGGCGCGCCCACCACGAGATGGGCCATCACCCCGTCGAGATCGGCGAGTTCGTTCACCAACGTGGCTTGCAGGTCCACTTTCGCCTCCCCCGCCCCATCGAGGTCGATGCGGTACGAGGGAATCCACCGAATTCCCTTTTGCAGGGTGAGCAATCCCACGCGGGCCGTCGGCCCGCGCACGCCGTCGATCGAAAGCACAAGCCGTGCGGTCCGCTCGCCGACGGGCAGGGTCCGCAGCGGGGGGCGGTCGAACGCGATGTCGCGAACGGACGTGGGATCGATCGCCCGGCTGGTCCGGGTGCCGCGCATCAAAACCACGCCGGGAACCCCGTCGATCACGGCGTCCACGACCCCCTCCACGCGTTCCCCGTGCACGGTGGTCACCGTGGCACGGCGTCCGACATTGGCGCGGAGCAGGTCCCGCAACGTCGTGGCGGTCCGGGTTCCCGGGCGCGTGCTCCAGCCCG
>JBJTRZ010000338.1:0-8015 GCA_046076415.1 Armatimonadota bacterium | reverse complement strand
CGCCGACAAGCACATCCCTGCGGCCCGGAACCACGATCCATGCCTTCCGCACCGTGGACCATATCGAGCGCGCGCGGGCATCGATCATCAGGCGGATGGAGCGGGTTTCCCCGGGACGCAATCGCACCGACGCGAAGGCCGCCAATTGTTTGGGAGCCATGGGAATCGTGGTGCCGCGGGCGGTTCCGAGATAGACCTGCGGAACCTCGATCGTGGTGCGGGCACCGGGATTGCGCACGGTGAACGATACGTCGATCGATCCCCTGGGGCCCGATTTCACGGCAAGGTCGGCGTAATCCACGCGGCTCCACGACAATCCATGCCCGAACGCGAACAGGGGCGCCTTGCCGGTGGCGTCGTGATGGCGATATCCGAAGAGGTTCCCTTCGTCGTAAGTCGCCTTGCCGTCGATGCCGGGATAGCGTGCGAGCTTCGCCGTGGCCGTGTCGTTGGCGTGCGCAGGAAACGTCACCGTCAACCGTCCGCCGGGCACCGCTTCGCCGAAGAGCACCTCGGCCACCGCGTCCGCCCCCTCCTGCCCGGGGTACCACGCCTCCACGATCGCCCCGACCCGGTCGACCCATGGCATGGTGACGCAGCTTCCGGTCTGCAGCACGACCACCGTGCGCGGGTTCGCCGCGGCCACCTCCGCTATCAATGCGTCCTGCTCGAGCGGCAACGAAAGGCCGATCCGGTCGTTGCCCTCCGTTCCTTCGTCGTGGGCGAACACGACCGCCACGGACGCGGCTCGCGCCGCGACGACCGCCTCCGCCATGCGTTGACGCCGTCGCGCCGGCGTGACCCATGCGAGTCGCACCTGCATCCGTGCCCGGGACCCCGGGCCGAAACCACCTCCCGGGCCGGCGAGGACCGTGATTCGGCGCGGAACGCCGCGCGCGAGGCGAACCGTGGTTCCCGCGTTCACCAGACCGTCGCTGGTCGCGATCAGGCTCGCGTTTCCGCCGAAGAAGCCGCCTGCCGTGCCCACCGCCGTGTCGTCGACCCACAGGCTGGCCCGGGCATCGGTTTGGATCAACAAGGAATAATCGCCGGTCTCCGGCGCCGACAGGGTTCCGGTCCAGAGCACCGCGCCTGGAGAAACCGCCGCGTCGCCGACGAGGTCCAGGTTCGCATCGATGCGGGACACGGGACCCGTGGCCGTGGGCGGCGGGGCGGGAGGTCCGGGAACCGGTGCCGGCCCCGCGCCGGCCGCGGTTCGCGACAGCCCTGCACCGAGAGCGGACGCGGGAATCGGTTCGCCCGCCAGATCGAGGCCGGGAGCGAATGTCGCCTGCGCGCGCTGCCGGAGGGTGGCCAGCGGGGCCTTCGCCTGATCCGGCACCACATGGGCGCTCCCGCCTCCGCCCACGAGCGCCGTGCGCGCCGTTGGTCCGATCACCGCCAGGGAGGTCGCTCTCGCGAGGGGAAGGAGGTCGCCCCGATTGCGCAGCAGCACCATGCCGGCGATGGCGATGTCCTTGGCCGTGCGCGCCGCCCCGGCGACATCGCGTGCGGGCCGCGTGCGCGCTCCTCCCAGGTGCCCGAAGCGGTCCATCGTCGTCAGGATCCGGCGCAGGCTACGGTCCAGATCCGCCATCGTGATTTCGTTCCGGGATAGCGCTTCTGTGAGTTTGGCGCCGTAGAAACCCGGCCTGGGGCCCATGCCAGCCCCCGGCATCTCGAGGTCCATGCCCGCCCGCAGCGACGGCGCCGTCGATCGGGTGGCGAACCAGTCCGACATCACGAATCCGCCGAACTTCCATTCGTCGCGCAGGATCGATGTCAGCAGCAGGGAGTTTTCCGTGGCGAACGTCCCGTTGATTCGGTTGTACGAGGCCATGATGCTGGCGGCGCCGGCGTCCACCGCGGCCTCGAACGCCGGAAGGTACATTTCCCGGAACGTCCGGTCATCGACCTCGGCGCTCACCGTCTGGCGTCCGTTTTCGAAATTGTTGACCGCGAAGTGTTTGACCGTGGCCATGGTTCCAGCGCCCTGGATGCCGCGGATCTGCGCGGCGGCCATCCGCGCGGCGAGCACCGGATCCTCGCCGAAAGTTTCGAAATTGCGGCCGGCCTCCGGAACGCGGACCAGGTTGACCATCGGGGCAAGCAGGATGTCGATGCCGAGGGCGCGCGCCTCGGTGCCCATGGCGGCGCCGTACCGGCGCGCGAGGGCGGTGTCGAAGGTCGCCGCGAGGGCGACCGGTGCGGGCAACGCCGTTGCCGGACGCGCGACGCGCACCCCGGCGGGGCCGTCGGCGAGGCGCAGCGATGGAATACCGAGCCGGGGCACGCCCGCGAGGGTGCCCGCCTGCCCGACCGACTTCGGGTCGGCCGCGCCGGTGAGAAGGGCGATCTTCTCGGCCAGGGTCATGCGGGCGATCAGGTCGTCGATGCGACTGGGCGCCGCCGGGGGTGCGGCGAGGGCACCGGCAACGACCAAAAGGCCGAGGGCCAACGGGGCGAGGGCAGGGATTCGCGGTTTCATTTCGTTTCACAACGACCGATGGGCGTGTGCAATGGTTCCTGAATCCGCCGTTCGCGTCGCTCGTGATTGTGATTGTCGAGGTGGGACGGTGCCCGGTTGCCCGTCCCATCCGTGTCCGCAGCGGAATCGCTTGGGCCTACGGGCGGGGCGCGGAGTGGCGCATATGCCCTGATCCGGCCTCCGGGGGAATCCGCGCCGAACCGGGAACGAGCGGGAAGGGGCGTCGCGGCGAGCCCGGTTCGGAGGCGACGTCGGCGGTACAATTTGGGCACGGGGTGGCGACGATGCGACGACGTGCGGGATGGTTGGCGGCGATGTTGGCGATGGCGACCGGGGTGGGTGCGGCGACCGCGCCTCCGATGACGCCCGAGGCGCTCACGCGTTTCGAAACAAAGGTGCGGCCGGTGCTGGTGTCGCGGTGCCTCGCGTGCCACGCCGCCGGAAACATCCAAGGCGGCGTTCGCCTCGACACGCCGGAGGGTGCGGCCGCGGCGGGAGCCCGCATTCCGGAAGTGATCGCGCACACCGGTGCGGTGCGCATGCCGCCGTCCGGCAAGTTGCCCGACGCGGAGCGCGCAGCGCTGGTGGAATGGGCGCGCTCCGGAGCCCCCGTGCCCAAGCCCTTGGCGACCGGTCGCGTTCGACCGCCTCTTTGGTCGCTCCAACCCGTCCGCCGTCCGGCGCTTCCGAAGGTGCGCGCCGCCAAAAGGGTGCGCAACCCGATCGATCGGTTCGTGCTGGCGCGGCTGGAGGCGAAGGGATTGTCGCTGGCGCCCGAGGCGGATCGCCGCACTCTGATTCGTCGCGCCACCTACGACCTGACCGGCCTCCCTCCCACGGAGGCCGAAATCGATGCGTTCCTGAAAGACCGCGCACCCGGCGCGTGGGAGCGGGTCGTCGATCGCTTGCTGGCTTCGCCGCGCTACGGGGAAACCTGGGGGCGGCACTGGCTGGACTTGGTGCGGTACTGCGACTCGCTCGACGCGCGGGCCGGCGGGGGCGACGGCGACCTGACGTTCGCATGGCGTTATCGCGATTGGGTGGTGGGCGCGCTCAACTCCGACATGCCGTATTCACAGTTCCTGCGCGATCAGGTGGCGGGAGATCTGGTGCGTGCGGCCGACGGCGACATCGATGTGGCGTCGACCATCGCCACGGGATTCCTCGCGATCGGGAACTGGGGCAACGGCGATGCCGACAAGGACAAAATCCTGACCGATATCGCCGATGACATGGTAGACACCGTCTCGAAGGCGTTCCTCGGGCTCACCGTGGGGTGCGCGCGGTGCCACGACCACAAGTTCGACCCGATCGACACGAAGGACTACTACGCGCTTGCGGGCATGTTCTTCAGCTGCCATATCCTGCCCAAGTTGACCCCCAAGGGAGCGGGGGAAACGATCATCCGCGTTCCGCTGGAAACGAAGCGGGATCGGGCCGCCCGCGAAGTGTTGGCGCGCGAGGAGTCGGAACTTTCCCGATGGCGCGGGGAGCAGCGGGCGCGGATCGCCGCCGGGCTCGCCCCGCGCACCGAAGCCTACCTTGCGGCGGTGCGGTCCGGCGATGCGAACGGCCTCGAACCGTGGGCCGTGCGGCGATGGCGGGAAGCGCTTGGATTGGTCGGCTATCCCTTGTTGACCAAACCGGTGCGTTCGGCCGGCGGCAACGTGGGCGTCGACGGGCTCGTCGGCCCCAAGGACAACCCCAGCCAGCTCGCCAACGCGTCCACCGAGGAGCGACGGCTTTCGACCTTGCTGCTGCCCCCGCGGTCGGTGGTCCTGCATCCGGGACCCGGCGATGGCGTTGCCGCCGGCTGGACCAGTCCGATCACGGGGCGTGTCTCCGCGACCGCGCTGGTGGCCGACGCGGATTCGACCTGCGGCAACGGCGTGGAGTGGCGGATCGATGTGCGCTGCCGCGCCGGCCTCAAGACTTTGGCACAGGGTGCGATCGAGAACGGGGGGCGCGCCGAACCCATCAAGGTGGCCGATATCGAGGTCTCCATCGGTGACCAGATCGAATTGTTGATCCTTCCCAAGGGCGAATATTCCTGCGATACCACCACCGTTGCCTTGACCGTTGCCACGCCGGAGCGGCGGTGGAACCTCGTCGAGGACACGCTCCGCCACCCCGGCGTCAACCCGGTGCCCGACGGCTTCGGCAACGCCGCGGTTTGGCGCTACTCCGACCCCGCCGGAACCCGTGGTGGTTCGCTGCCGGAGGCGGTGCGCGCCGCGTGGGCCAAGGGGGATGTCGCCGCCGCCGCCGCCGCGTTCCTCGCCGCCCCCACGGATCCCGACGGACCCTTCGCGCCTTCCGCCGCCGCCGATTTCCCCGAATCGATTCGGGCGGAGCTCCAGTCCCGCGAGGATCGCGTCGCCTACCTGCGCGCCAAGGTTCCCACCTCGATCGCCTACGCGAATGCGGCCCAGGAGGGTGGGGTGCCCGAATCGCCGCACGCCGGTGTCCACGATGTCGCGGTGCACCGTCGCGGACGGTACGACCAACTGGGCGACGTGGTGCCGCGCGGGGTTCCCGGACTGCTCACGGGCGGCGCGCCGGTCCGGCCCGAATCGGGCAGCGGCCGCCTCGAGCTGGGCGAATGGCTCGGGAGCGCAACCAATCCGCTCACGCCACGCGTGATGGCCAACCGGGTTTGGCAGGTCCATTTCGGCGAAGGCATTGTCCGGACCACGTCGAATTTCGGAGCGCTCGGCGAAAAACCCACCCACCCGGAACTCCTCGACTGGCTCGCCGACGCGTTCGTGCGCGGTGGCTGGTCGATGAAGAAACTGCATCGTCTGATGCTCACGAGCGCCACGTGGATGCAATCCAGCCGCACCCCCGACGCCCGCGCGGCGCGCGTGGATCCCGAAAACCGATTGCTGCACCGGATGACGCGTCGGCGCTTGACGGCCGAAGGCCTGCGCGACAGTCTGTTGGCGGCGGGAGGCAACCTCGACGGCGCCGCGGGAGGGCCCGCGTTCCGCGACTTCGCCACTCCGCGGCGCACGGTCTATCTGGCATCGGTCCGTTCCGACCGCACCGGTTTCGGGCCCTTGTTCGATCTGGCCGATTCCACCAACGGCGTCGAAAGGCGCACGGAATCGCTGGTCGCGCCGCAGGCGCTCTACTTGATGCACGCCGATTTCGTGCAGGATCAGGCGACGCGGCTCGCGGGTCGTCTGCAGGCGATCGCTGCCCCGGATCCGGCGCGCATCGACCGCGCGTACCGGTGGCTCTACGGTCGTCCGGCGTCGCCGGAGGAGGTGCGTATCGGCATCGACTTCCTACGCTCCGCGCGCGCGGTGCCGGCCCCGAACGCGGAAGCGCGCGCATGGGCCCGCTACGCCCACGTGCTGCTGTGCGCCAATGAATTCCTTTTCGTCGACTAATGAACATCCAAGGAATGCGGAGTGCGCCGGAAGGGACACACCGCTCGACGGCGCGCCGCGCGGCGCTTCGCTTGGGAGTGGTCGCGGGCTCGTTGCTGGGGATGCTCATCGCGCTCTCGGAAGCACGGGGCCAGGCGCCCTCGCCCAACCTTCCTGCGTCGGTGCGCCACGAACTGCGAATCGTCGCCACGCCAAGGCCCTTGCGCATCCACACCGTGCGCATCGATTTGCGCGACCGCGCCCTTTCGTTCGAGGTGGTCGCCGCCCCGGACCCCGATCGCGGAGGGCCCGCGGAAACGGTGTTGACCGCGCCCGATGCCTTGTCGAAGCGGCGAGGCGCCGTGGGCGCCATCAACACGGCCGCGTGGAGCATGCTTCCGGACCCGTCGACCGGCAAGCCCTTCGGCTATGTCGCGGATAAGCCGGCGGATATCCATGGATGGGTGTCCAACGGACGGAGGACCATCAGTCCCCCGGAATCCGGATTCTGGTCGGTCTGGATGCAGGCCTCGGGCACGGTATCGATCGGCGAGATCCCCTCGAACGAGGCGCGGGTCCGCGACGCTTCGGGTGCGCGGTGGGCCGTTTCGGGCTTCGCGGGAATCCTGCGGGGCGGAAAGGTGCTTCCGGCAGCCAGCGACGTTCGGCACCCACGGTCGGCGATCGGGCTGGGCGCGGACGGTACGACCATGGTCTGGTTGCTGGTCGACGGCCGTCGCCCGGGAATCAGCGAAGGGGTTTCGGAAGAGGAATTGGCGCGCCTTTTGCTCGAGGCCGGATGCACCGAAGGGATCAACCTCGATGGCGGAGGGAGTTCGTCGCTGTGGCTGCGCGGCACGAATGGTTTGAGTTTGATGAATCTCCCGAGCGATCGCACGGGGCCACGGCCGGTGCCCACCATGTTGGTGCTCAAGCATTCGCGGCGTCGTCGTTGATCGGGAACGGGGTCCACGCACGATCTGGATCCGGGAAGGAATCGGAATGAACCTGGGTGATGTCGACCAAATCTCGGGAACCGCGGGCTTGAACCGCCGCGCGGTGCTGCGCTCGGCCGGCGCCGGTTTCGGCGCGCTCGCGCTCGATGGACTGCTGGGTCTCGAGGCGCTGGCCGCTCCCCCCGCGGCGGATCCGCTGGCGCCGCGTCGCCCGCACCACGCGCCGAGGGCCAAGCGCGTCATCTTCCTCTTCATGTCGGGCGGGCCCAGCCATGTGGACCTTTTCGATCCCAAGCCACGCCTGCGTGCCGACAACGGCAAACCGCTCCCTTTCGACAAGCCCAAGCTGGAGCGTACCAAGACCGGCAACCTGCTGGGATCGCCCTGGGATTTCAAGCGTTGTGGAAAAAGCGGGATCGAGGTGTCCGAACTGCTCCCGCGCATCGGACAGGTGGTCGACGACCTGTGCATCGTGCGCTCGATGGTGGCCGACAACATCAACCACAATGGTGCCTGCCTGCAGATGAACACGGGGGAACAGGCCTTTTCCCGCCCCTCGATGGGTTCGTGGGTCACCTACGGGCTCGGATCCGAGAACGAGAATCTTCCCGGCTTCGTCGTGCTCAGCCCCGCCCAACCGGCGCAGGGCGCTCCCCTCTGGACCTCGTCGTTCCTGCCCGCCGCCTATCAGGGAACCTTGGTCAGCGACCTGCGCAATCCCATCGCCAATCTCGCCAATGGCCGGCGATCCATGGACGAGGAGCGCGCCCAGCTCGATGCGCTGGCGCGCATCAACGGCATCCATCGCTCGGGCAGGGAGGACGACTCGCGGCTTTCGGCCCGCGTGGCCGCTTTCGAACTCGCCTACCGAATGCAACGCCAAGCACCGGAAGCGTTCGATGTGGAACGCGAAACCCCCGCCACCAAAGCGTTGTACGGACTCGACAATCCCGTCACGGAAACGTTCGGTCGGCAGTGCCTGATGGCACGCCGACTCGTTGAACGGGGCGTGCGGTTCGTGCAGGTCTACCACACGCAGACCTCCAAGCGCTCGAGCTGCCAGCTGTGGGATCAACATGGCGGCTTGAAGGCCGAACTGCCCGCCAACTGCGCGTCGATCGACCAGCCCATCGCCGGACTGATCCAAGACCTGAAGGCCCACGGGTTGCTCGCCGACACGCTCGTGGTTTGGGGCGG
>JBJTRZ010000337.1:0-12541 GCA_046076415.1 Armatimonadota bacterium | reverse complement strand
TGATCGCGCGGATCGCCACCGTGTCGTCGTCCTGCACCTCGGGGTCGATCACCTTCGCGTACCAGAGCGTGTTGTCGATCCCGATGACGCCGCCCTTGCGGACGAGTCGGAGCGCCCGCTCGTAGTACGCATCGTAATTGGGCTTGTCCGCGTCGATGAAACAGAAGTCGAATGTTCCCGCGCGCCCTTCCGCAAGCAAGGCGTCGAGCGTGTCCACCGCCGGCCCGATCCGCAGGTCGATGCGATCGGCGATACCGGCCGCCTCCCACATCGGGCGCCCGATCAGCGGATACTCCGCGGAAATATCGCAGCACACGAGTTTCCCGTCGGCGGGCAACGCCTCCGCCGTTACCAAGGCCGAATACCCGGTGAACGTTCCCACTTCGAGGCAGTGCCGTGCCCCGATCAACTTCACGAGCAAGTGCATGAATTCGCCCTGCTCGAGGCTGATCTGCATCGACGCGTTCTCGAGGGCGTTCGTGGCCGCGCGCAAGGCGAGGCGTTCGGGGGTGGGGCGCACGCCCACGGTTTGAACGTAGGTTTGCAACGACTCGGGGAGACCGAAGGATACTCGGGACATGGACGCCGATTCGGGAACGGCGGGGTCCATCCCTGCCGAGCCATGCCGCAAACCGCCGTTTCGGATACAAACGCACCGTGACCGCATCCACTCTGCCCACCGACTGGCGGGACGCACTCGCCGAACCGCTCTCCGCCGAATCCTTCCGCCGGCTCGAGTCGTTCCTCGCGGAAGAGGACGCGCACGCGACGGTGCTCCCGCCCCCCACGCAGCGCACCGCGGCGTTCGACGCCACTCCCCTCGACACGGTCCGTGTCGTGCTGCTCGGGCAGGATCCCTACCCAACACCCGGCCATGCCCATGGCTTGGCCTTCTCGGTCGCGCCCGGCACCCGTCCGCTCCCCCCCAGTCTGCGCAACCTGTTTCGCGAGTTCGCCGATGATCTGGGGTGCCCGGTTCCCTCGAGCGGGACGCTGTCGCCCTGGTCCGCGCGCGGGGTGCTGTTGCTCAACACCGTGCTCACCGTGCGTGCCGGGGAAGCCCGCTCCCACGCGGGGCGGGGTTGGGAAACGTTCACCGACGGCGTGATCGACACGCTGGTGGCCCGCGATCGCCCGGTCGTGTTCCTGTTGCTGGGAAAGGATGCCTCCGCGAAAGCCGAACGGGTGCGAGCGCCGCACCGCGTGGTGTCCGCGCCCCATCCCTCGCCGCTCGCACGAAATCGGTCCACCGGGCGCGCGGCGATCCTGGGCACACGGCCGTTCTCGCGGGTGAACGCGGCCCTGGAGGAACTGGGACTGGATCCGATCGATTGGCGGCTTCCCTGACCCGGGCTCAGCGCATCCAACCCGTCCAACGGATCGCAACGGCGCCGAACGCGAGCAGCAGCAACAGCCAACCGCGCCAGAGCCGCCGCGCGGTGGCGGCCTCGATAAGCAGAATGCCGACCGGACCGATCGCAAGGGCGGCCACCAGCGAGAACCGATCCGAATCGGCGGTCGCCGAAACCGTGTTCCACCACGCCAGCACCCCGCCGGCCGCCACTCCCAGGATCGCGGGCGGAACGCACAATGCCCGCGCCCAGAGCGGCACGCGCAGCCCGATCCCCACCAAAAGCAACATCGCCGATACCAAACCCGTGCACGCCATCGAGGCGAGCAGCCGCGCCAGATAGCGGTCCGTTCCGCTCACGTCCGCGACATTCATCGCCCCGAGCACGGCCGGTGCCACCGCGAACGCCCAGACGGGAAGGTACCACCAACGGAACGAATCGCCGTTGGCGCGCGGTTCGGAAAGCCCATCGCCTTCCTTTGCGAACACGGTTTCCTCGCCACCCACGGTCGGTGCCACCACCGTGGCCGGCTCGATCTCCGCCCCGTCGTCCGGTTCCGCGCCCGCCTGCGAACGTTCGAGGAATTCGCGCAGCCGCCGGTCCGGCGACCCGCTGCCCGCCGACGCCAGTTGACGGGCCAAGTCCGCGATATACGGCTCGCCGATGCGATCGCACTGCCGGGACAGGGTTCCATCCATCAGCGCCCGCGTGGCGTGCTCCCAGTTTCGGGCGAGCCCCACCAGCAGTTCGTCGAGGGTGCGCGCCACAAAGCCGTCCGGAAAGTGGTATTCCGGTCCCCGGTGGCGCACGGCGGTCGCCGCCTCGGCGGAGTACGCGGGCGGATCGAAGGGAGGGAGGGGCCGCGCGACGGTGCCCGCGGCGCGGTGCAGCGCTTCCAGGAACGCCTCGGCATCGGGATACCGATCCTCCTTCGCCCGCGCCAACGCCGTGGCGACCACCGCATCGAGCGCGGCGGGGAGGTCGGGCACCAACGTGGAGGGCGGGGGGGGCGTTTGCGCATCGACGGCGCGTTTCCACGCGAACGGATCCTTGGTGCGCTCCACCGCGAACGGCCGCCGTCCGGTGAGTAGTTCGTAGAGCACCACGCCGGCGGACCAGAGATCCGACCGTCGGTCCGAACCGGCGGTTTCGTCGAAATCCTCGGGCGCCATGTAGGGGTAGGTGCCCCCTCCCGCGGCGACCGAATGGGATCCCAGGGCCTCGGCAAGCCCGAAGTCGGTGAGTTTGATGGTGGCGCCGTCCGCGCCGACGAGCAGGTTGCCGGGCTTGACATCGCGGTGCAGGATGCGCTGCCCGTGGGCGTAGGCAAGTGCGTCGAGCAGACCCGTCATCACATGCAGGGCTTGGGGCAACGGCAGCGGCGCGCCCGCGCGATCGCGGAGGATTTCGGCGAGGTTGCGCCCCACCACCAGTTCCATGTCGATCAGCAACGTGCCGTCGATATCGTCCATCGAATGCACGCGAACGATGTTGGGGTGGCGGAGACGGTCGAGGAGGCGGGCCTCCTGCTTGACGCGGTCGCGTTCGGGGCCGGCGGCGCGGATCTCCTTGAGCGCGACGGTGCGGCCGAGCAACGTGTCGCGGGCGAGGGTGACCATGCCCGAGGCGCCGTGGCCCAGCACATCGAGGCGTTCGTACTTGCCGATGGTCCCGATGGGCATGGGTCAGGGAGCGGGCCGGGCTTCGGCTGCCGGAGCGGGAGCGGTGCGGGCGACCGCCCGCATGAGGTACCCGGAATCGATGAACCAGACGGTCCCGGTGTCGTCGACCGCGAGCGCGCGGGGGGCGGAAAGGCCTTCGGGACCGATCACGGCGCGACGCACGCCGGTTCGGTCGAATTTGTGGATGACGCGCTTGGCGGGATAGGAAACGTAGAGATTTCCTTGGGGATCCACCGCGGTCCAGGTTTCGGCGGGGGCCGGTTTGCGCGGCGCATCTCCGTCGGGCACCGGCAACTTGGCCATCGGCTTTTCTCCGCGCAGCACCTCGCCCGTCGAGTCGACCCGGACGACATCGCCGAGGCTGCTGCCGACGAGCACCAGGCCCGCCCCCGGCGACCAAGCGGCGTGGGTATCGCGGAATAGCACGGATTCGGTGACCCGCACGGGCGGATCGTAGGCGACCGACGCGAGATCGGGCGGCGCCAAGGGTTGCACGGGGGCGGGTTCGGCGAGCAATCGGCGGGCGGTCTGCGTGCGCAGTTCGGGCGAGGCCGCCAACGCGAGGGCGGCGACCACCGCGAGCCCGCCGGCCACGGCGAGCAAACCCAGCGCCAAGGTCGCGCCATTGCGATCCCCGCGCCGGCGGCGGGGCTGGTCGAGGTCGAGCAGGTCGGTGGCTCCCCGGCGCCGGACGGGCGTTGCCCCTCGCACCGCCGGTCGATCGAGCGGGGCCACGGGTGCGGGGGCGACCCCCGCCGGAGCGCTCGCAGGGAGGACGGAGGGAGCAGGGGCCTCCACCGGAGCCGCCGCGGGGCGATGCGCCTCTGTCTCGTCGAACAACACCACCGTGATGTTGTCGGAACCTCCGGCGGCGTTCGCCGCCGCCACCAATGCATCCGCCGCCGCGTCGCCCTCCGGCTCCGCCACGAGAATTCCGGCGATCGCAATGTCGTCGAGCATCGTGGTGAGGCCATCGGTGCAGATCAGATACCGTTTGCCCGGATCCGCGGGAACCCGCGCGACATCCGGAACCACCTCGGCCTCGATGCCGATGGCCCGCGTGACCATATTGCGATAACGGCTGCGGCGTGCTTCGTCCTCGGTCATGTCGCCCGCCCGGACCCGTTCGGCCACGAACGAATGGTCGAACGTGAGGGGCACCAGGCGACCATCCTCGAACCGGTAGGCGCGCGAGTCGCCGGCGTGCGCGAGATGCAGGGTTCCGGCGGCGAAAACACCGGCAACGGCGGTGGTTCCCATCAATGCGCCCGAGGCCCCTTCGGTTTCCGCGGGGAGCGCCAAAGCCAGCACCGCGTCGTTGGCGACCGCGAACGCGGTGCGCAGGGCGCGGTCGACCTCGTCGGGGAGCGCCTCGACGGTGAGCACGCGGCGCAGATGATCGCGGATCGCGGCCACCGCGGTGCGGCTGGCCAGATCGCCGGCGCGGAGCCCGCCCATGCCGTCGGCGACCACGAACGCGCGATCTCCGGTGGCGAGGTCGAACACTTCGAACGCGTCCTCGTTGGCGGCACGTTGCCGGCCGACATCGGTGCGCGGATGGGGATGGAACCGGGGCGAGGCTTCGGACATGGGCACCTCAGGAGTCGGCATGGCGGGCATGGCGCACGAGCAGGACGATGAAAAGGATCAGGGATGCCGCGTAGGCGACGCGGAGCGCGGTGACGAGCCAGAGGTTCACGGATGTTGCTCCGATGCCACGCGCAGGGAGACCGCGCCGAGTTCGACCACGTCGTGGTCGCCGAGGGCCACCGGCAAGCGGGGCGGAACCCTCCGTCCGTTGACCCGGGTTCCTCCGGGTGCGTCCAGATCCTCGATCCGCAGCACCCCGCCGTCGAGGGTCAGGCGTGCGTGCTGCGCCGCCACGCCCTCGCCTTCGATACGCAGATCGTCGAGCACCCCGCGGCCGATCATCGCCCGGTCCGTTATCCGCCAGGCGCGACCGTCGGCGGCCACCAGCATCCAGTTTGCGACCGGCCGGGGCGGGCTCGGGGCGGGAGGCGCTTCCGCGGTGCGGGTGGCCACGAGGCGCGTGGAGCCGAGTTCGAGCACCGCGCCGTCGCGCAACGGCACGCGGGTCTCGGGGCGCACGGGCACGCCGTCGACCACGGTTCCGTTGGTGGAACCCGCGTCCTCCACCGACAACTGCGCTCCATCCCAGATCAATCGGGCATGCCGTTTGGAGACCTGGGGATCGTCGGCGAGCACCACGTCGTTGCCCACCGTCCGCCCGCGACCGATGCGCACGCCCCGCGGCCCCACGGGAACACTCTCACGACGGCCATCGGAATGGACGATGGCGAGCAGCGCGACGGGCCGAGGCGGGGCGACCACGGTGCCGGGATCGGAGTCTGGATCGAACGCGGTGTCGAGCGGACGCGCCGGAGCGGCGGGATCGTCCGGTCCCGCTTCGAAACGGCATTCGAACGAAAGTCGGGGTCGGCCCGGCTCGTAGGGCGCCTCGGCCACCGTGATCGCCATCGGCCCCCGGGTCCGGTAGCCGTGGGTGGAGAGGGCCTCCAGCACCAGATCTCCCAGTTCGCGTCCGTCCACGAACGCCCGCAGGAAATCGCGTTCGGCCTCGTCGCGCACCGCCACGGTCGCCACGACCCGGTTGGGAACATAGGTGTCGCCATCGAGGCCTTCGCGGCGCAACGACTCGAGCTCGTCGATCAATCGGCGCAGGATGTCGCGGGGACGCAGGGCACCGTCGCGGTCCGCGAAGAGTTGCTCGTACCAATCGGCGAAGCGCCGGTTCCACTTTTCCAGAACATCCATGGACGAGTGCTCCGCGGGATCGAGGGCGTGCGGCGCGATTGCCCGGCTGAGCGGCCGCGGGGTATACTGCGGAGGTCGCGAAGCCGAGCCAAACGTGCTCGAAAGCCGTCTCGACCACCCTGTCGGGAGAGGCGGAAACGCCGTCGCAGACCCCGGCGATCCCGATACAGGAGTATACCCGAAAGTGCCCATCGCCCGTCGCCGCGCCCTCGCCTGCGCCGTCGCCTGCACCCTCGCCGCGGTGCTGTCCGGGTGCGGGAAACCCGCCGGCAACGCAGGGAATCCCGCACCGTCGAAGCTGGTCTTCGGCTTCGTTCCGTCGGTGGAGGCGGACAAAATCGCCGAGAACGCCAAGCCGATGGCGGAGTTCCTGTCCACGGAGCTCGGAATGCCGGTCGAAACCTACACCACGCAGGACTACGCCGGGTTGGTGGAGGCGATGAAATCGGGTCAGGTCGACATCGGCTCGCTCCCGCCCCTCGCCTACGTGCTCGCCAAGGACCGGGGCGCGGCCGAGGTCGTGATCAAGACCAGCCGTCGGGGATCGCCCACCTACCACTGCATGTTCACCGCCCGCGCCGGCTCGGGCATCGCGAAGATCGAGGATGCGAAAGGCAAACGCATCGCCTTCGTCGACCCGTCGTCGGCGTCCGGATTCCTTTTCCCCGCCGCCCACCTGAAGGCGAAGGGCATCGAACCCGAGACCTACTTCTCGCAGACGGTGTTCGCCGGCGGCCACGATGCGGCCATCCGCGCGGTCTACACCGGCGATGTCGATGTGGCGGCCACCTACGACGACGCGCGCAACAAGCTCGAGAAACTCGACGCGTACAAGGACGTGAAATCCAAGGTCGTGATCATCGGGATGACCGAGGAGATCCCCAACGACACGATTTCCGTTCGCTCCGGGCTCGCTCCCGATCTGGTCGCCCGCATCAAGGCCGCGCTCCTGAAGTACAAGGACACCCCGGAAGGCAAGAAGACCCTCGACGATGTCTACGAGGTGGACAATCTGCTCGAGGCCGCCGACGCCGATTACGATCCGGTGCGGGAGGTCGCCCAGGCGATGGGCGTGGGTTTGGAATCCTTCCAGAAGAAGAAGGACGCCCCCAAGGCCGCCGCTCCCGCGAAGCGCTAGCATGGCCGCGAACGCCTCCGACGGGCCATTGGTCTCGTTCGACCGGGTCGGGGTGACCTACCCCGGCGGTCATGTCGCCCTGCGCGATTTCACCGCGGATTTCCATGCGGGCGAATTCGTCGTGGTGGTCGGTCTCTCCGGCGCCGGCAAGTCCACGTTGGTGCGCTGCGTGAACCGCCTCGTCGCCCCCACGTCGGGCTCGCTCGACGTGCTGGGAGAGTCGCTGATCGGGCTGCCCGATGCCCGGCTCCGACGTTTGCGCGGACGCATTGGAATGATTTTCCAAAGCCACAATCTGGTGCGTCGATCGACGGTGATGCGCAACGTGCTCGCCGGCCGCGTGGCGCGGCTCCCGGTCTGGCGTTCGGCGCTGGGCTGGTTTCCGGAAGCCGACACCGCGATCGCGCGCACATGCCTCGCGCAAGTCGGCATCGCGGAAAAGGCCTGGGACCGTGCCGACACCCTCTCGGGAGGGCAGCAGCAACGGGTCGCGATCGCGCGCGCCCTCGCCCAGCAACCGTCCATCCTGCTCGCCGACGAACCGGTGGCGTCGCTGGACCCCCCCACCGCCCATCAAGTCATGCGCGACCTCAAGGCGCTCGCGCGCGAGCACAATTTGCTCACGTTGGTCAACCTGCATTTCGTCGACATGGCGATGGAGTATGCCGACCGGGTCATCGGCCTGCGCGCCGGCGAGAAGGTCTACGACGGGCCCGGAGCCACGATGCGGGAATCGGATTTCGAGGCGATCTACGGCCGCCGTATCCGCCCCGATGATCTGCGCGGACGGGACGAAGCGCAATGACGCCGGAGTTCGCGCGCCGCCCCCCGTTTCCGTGGCGCGCGTGGCTGGCCGCGGTGGGAGTGGTGGCCGTACTGGGCTGGAGCGCGGCGGGCACCCGGTTCGATCCGGGCCGTTTGGCCGCCGGAATCCCGGAAATCCTGATTTTCTTCCGCGGGATGCTCCCCCCGTGGCCCGCGGGATTCGCGCATCGGTTATGGGAGCCGTTGCTGGAAACACTGCGTATCGCCATCGCCTCGAGCCTTGGCGGTGCGCTGCTCGCACTCCCGTTCTGCTTGGTGGGTGCTCGGAATCTCGCACCAACGCCGTGGGTGCACGCGCTCGGGCGGGGCGTGCTGAACCTGCTCCGGACCGTGCCCGATCTGGTGCTCGCCGCGCTGCTGGCCGCCGCGTTCGGCATCGGACCGGCCGCCGGCTTCCTCGCCCTGTTGCTGTTCTCGTTTGGCGTCGTCGCCAAATTGCTGGCGGACACGGTGGAAACGATCGACCCGGGGCCGATGGAGGCGGTGGCGGCGGCGGGTGGCACCCGACTCGCGCAGGCCGTGCTCGCGGTGCTTCCGCAGGTCGCACCGGATTTCGTGGCCTACACGCTGTACGCCTTCGAGATCAATGTCCGGGCGGCGGCGGTGCTCGGGCTCGTGGGCGCCGGCGGCATCGGCGTGCTGCTCAAAACCCAAATTGCTTTCCTGAATTACGGCAACGTCGGGATTATCGTCGCAGCCACGTTCGTGGTGGTCTTCCTGATCGACACGCTTTCGGGCGCGCTGCGCAGGCGACTCGCGTGAAGGGCCGGATCCTCGCGTACGGGATGCGGATCGCGACCCTGGCGGCGGTCGCGTGGTCGCTCGGTGGGCTCGAGCTCTCGTTCGATCGCCTTGCCCGCGGCGTTCCCAAGTTCGTCGCGATCGTGCGGCAGATGTTCGGACCTCCCGACTGGACCTACCTTCCCCAAGTGGGGGCCGGGTTGGTGGAGTCGATCCAGATCGCGGCGCTGGGAACCGCCATCGCCGCCGTGCTCGCGTTGCCCTTCGGCGTGCTCGCGGCGCGCAACCTCGCACGGAATCCGGCGCCGTCGGCGGTGGGCAAGGTGCTGCTCGATGGCATTCGAACGTTTCCCGAAATCCTGCTCGCGATCGCGTTCATCAAGGGGCTCGGCCTCGGACCGTTTCCCGGCGTGATGGCGGTGGCGGTGCATTCGATCGGAATGCTCGGCAAGTTGTACGCGGAGCGCATCGAGGGGGCGGACCGCGGGGCGATCGAGGCGCTCACCGCCAGCGGCGCGTCGCCGTCGGCGATTTTCCGCCACGCGGTGCTCCCGGAGGTTTTCCCGGATCTGCTTTCGTTCGCGCTGTACCGATTCGATCTCAATGTACGTTCCGCGAGCGTGCTCGGCCTGGTGGGCGCGGGTGGGATCGGTGCGCTGCTGAGCACGCAGTACCAAGCCGCGAACTACCCTCGGATCGGGGTGATCGTGGTGGGGATCGTGGCGACGGTGGGCTTGGTGGATTTGGTCTCGGGAAGCTTGCGTCGACGGCTCGCATGACCATTCTTCGTTGCAGTCGACCCGTCGGAGATTCGGGCAAAGGAAAAGGCCCCCGTTGCCGGGGGCCTTTTTCACGCGTGGCGCGCGCCGGGCTTAGCGCCGAGCCTTGCGGGCGCTCTTGTACTTGCTGTCGCGCTCGCGGCGAGCCACGACGGCTTCGCCTTGAGCGAATTGGCGGAAGACGCCGGAGAGGTCGAGGGCCTTGCCGCAACCCGAGCAAAAGAAGCTGTTGCGGACCACCGCCGACGGCGGAACGGACGAAGGGTTGTTGCAGTTCGGGCAGGTGACGGCGATCTCGCGTCGTCCTCCACCCCCGGTGCGTGCTTGCATACGAGGGACTCCTTGTCGCGGCGAACCGCCTCGAAGGCGGTGGGGCGGTGCGCGCGCCCGGTGGGAATTCGCACAAAAGGAGCGGAATCCGCAGGCCCGTTTGGCCGTTTCCGCTCCCCAAACAGATCGCGACGCCACCCACCGGCAGCGTCGCCCACGGTCTCGATTGTATCACGATCCGATCCGGCAATCGTCGTCCGCTTCGGGTATGGCACGAACCCAACGCGTACAAATACCGGTTTATGGCCCGCACCCTTTCGGGTTTTCTGACGGGCCCCTATAGTGTTGACAGCTGGTATTCCCAAGGGCGTTTCGCGTGCAACACAAGTCCGTCCCGCATATGCGGCAGCGGCGCAAACCATTTTGGAAAGGTTTCCAACCATGAAACATCTGCAAGCCGTGGCCGCCGTGGGCATCGCCCTGGTCGCGGTTCCGGCCTTCGCGCAAACCTACGGCAAGGTCACCTCCCGCACCACGCTCGCCGGCACCGACTACATCGACTGGGGTCAGCGGGCGCGCAACTCCGCCGTCCCCGACGGCACCGACTTCACCTCGGCCGTGTTCGGCATCGAAGGAGAGGTCTCTTTCGCGGACGGTCCGGGACGGCGCCTCGACGCTGGACTCGACAGGTTCGGCGGCTTCCTGCCCAACGAAGCGCTCCTCTGGACGCAGGGTGGTGGACCGCTCACCATCATTTTCTCGGATCTCGGCGTGAACGGCGTTTACGGGGTGGGCAGCCAAGTCTGGTTCAACTACCCGCCGGTACGCGAGACCTCCATCGACCTCCTCGGCGAAGGCGGGTCGGTCCTCGCCAACTTCACCTATTCCACGGGTGGCGGCTTTGACTTCGACAACGGCCAGGCGTCGTTCATCGGCGGTACGAGCTCCAACGGCAACATCAAGGGCATTCGCTTCAACAACGCCGGCAACGGCATTGAAAAGGGCGACTTCGCCATCAACAAGCTGAGCCTCAAGATTCGCGGCGTCGATGGTGGAAACACCGAAGGCGGCACGAACGGCGGGGGCAACACCGGCGGTGGCGGCCAAGATGCCGTGCCGGAGCCGGGCGAATGGGCCGCGATGGGTATCCTCGGCCTCGGCCTCGCCGGGCTGGTGATCCGCAAGCGCCGCGCCTGACGCATTCGGTTCGCACCAAACACCAAGGCCCGGAGGATCCTTCCTCCGGGCCTTTTGCGTGTGTGGGTTCGGCACATTTCCTGACACACGGTGTTCCGTATCTCCATCTCGGATCGCCCCCGCGGTCCGTATTCGAATTAGGAAACAGGAAACCCGAATGACACGAAGACATCTCTCAACCTTGGCCGCGTTCCTTATGATCGCCGGCCCGGCCGCCGCCCAGTACGGCAGCGTCGGCTCCCGCGGCGCACTCGGCGGCAACGACTCGTTCTCGATCCGCCAACTCGGCAACGAGTTCGACTCGGTTTCCTCCGGAGCCACCCTCAATGGCTCCCAATTGCTCGGAACCCTCAATTTCGAAAACAACGGAAGCGGCCACCTCGAACCCGGTTTCGGCAACTTCGACATCCTCGATTTCGTGCTGGTCAACGATGGCGCCGGCCCGCTCACCATCCGCTTCTCCAATCTTGGCGGCAAGGCGGTCTACGGGGTCGGAGCCCAGTTCCAATCGATGTTCGCGGGCAGCTTCGACGCCACGATGGAACTGCTGGGTCTCGACGATCTGGTGCTGTGGTCGCATACGTTCTCCGGCGCGACCGGCACCGCGGCGGACGGCTCCGCGGTGTTCGCCGGCGCGGAATCGACCTACGGAAACATCTACGGCATCCGCTTCTCCGGAATCTCCGACTCGGATGGCGCGGACAACGGCCCCGATGGATTCGCCATCAACGACATTTCGCTGCGCCTCGCGGACGCCGGACCGGATAGCAACTACACGGGCGGTTACCGTGGCGGTGGCAACGGCGGCGGCAACGGTGGCGGCGACAATGGCAATGCCAACGGCAACGGTGGCGGCGACAACGGCAATGCCAACGGCAACGGTGGCGGCGACAACGGCAATGCCAACGGCAACGGTGGCGGCGACAATGGCAATGCCAACGGCAACGGTGGCGGTACCATCGGCGGTGGTGGCCAAGACGCCGTGCCGGAACCCGGCGAATGGGCGGCGATGGGCATCCTCGCGGCCGGTCTTGGCGGACTCATGCTGCGCAATCGCCGCAAGCGCTGATCCCGCAAGGGCGACGCACCGCCCACACGGGAAAACGAACCGCCCCGGAGCAACGGCTCCGGGGCGGCTTTCCTTTTTTACGGACCTACGCTCGACGGCCCACAATCGGTGTGCCGAACCGCCCGGTGCCGGGTCGACAGGCTTTCGTGGTCAGCGCGAGGCGACCGGCGTCGAAGCCGGACCTTCCGCCAACACACGCGGATCCTCGGACGGCCACGCCAACATCTCCGCCAGCGCGGGCCACCCTCCGATCGCATCGCGCGCGCCCTCGAGGTAGCGCACATTGTATATCGCGGACAGCACCGAAAGCGCCGCGGAGCGGCCCACTCCGGGTACGCGCCACAGGACGTTCGAAATGCGCAGCAACCCCGCACGCACGGGTTCGGCAAGTCGAGGCCGCGGCAGGGTCCACCGGGCGAGCAACCGCGTCAGAACGTTGCGCCAGTGGTAGTTGCCCCACACATACCGCCACGAGGCATTCCCCTCGCGCGCGCGGGTCACATCGAGGCTGCCGTACGCGTAGGGCGTTCGGGCCCACGACTCGAACGTTCGGTTGGGGCGATGGAGGGCGGCGGCGGCCGGCTCGAAGGCGAAACGGATGCCCAAATCGCGTTGCATCCGGTACGCGAGCTCGATGTCCTCCTGCCGACCAAACGTTTCATCGAAACCGCCGGAGGCCCGGAGCAGGTCGC
>JBJTRZ010000336.1:0-2868 GCA_046076415.1 Armatimonadota bacterium | reverse complement strand
GTCCGTCGACCGGTGCGGATGCACCATCCTTGGATTTTTTCTGCTTGTCGGCCCGCTCCATGTACTGGACCAGTTTCCAGAGGGTGACCGCCAGCTCGTACCGGGTGACGGGTTTCGCGCCGTCGAAGTTGCCCTTGGGTTTGGCCGGGCCGACGATGGCACGCGCGGCGAGGGCCTCGAGCGCGCCCGCGGCCCAGTGGCCGGAAGGCACATCCCGGAACCCACCAACCTGCGCGTGCGCGGTGCCGGCGAAGCAGGCGGTGGCGACCGCCGCAGCAACCCATTTGTTCATCGATATTCTCCCGTCAGGTTCGAACTGTCCCGAATGTGGCGAAATTCCTCGAGCGCCTTGCCCGTACCGATGGCGACGCAGGAGAGCGCATCGTCGGCGACGCGGACCGGAATACCGCCCGTGGCCAAACTGATGAGTCGATCCAAACCGCGGAGCAAGCCGCCACCGCCGGTAAGGACGATTCCCCGTTCGATGATGTCGGACGACAACTCGGGCGGAGTTTGCTCCAGCACGGCCTTCACGCGCTCCACGATCTGCGCGACCGGTTCCGCGAGGGCCTCGCGGACCTCCTCGCTGGAAACATCGACCGTTTTCGGCAACCCGGCCACGATGTCGCGGCCGCGAACCTCGAGCGTCGATTCGGTCTCCATGGGAAACGCCGAACCGATTTGGATCTTGATCTCCTCCGCCGAGCGATCCCCGATCATCAGATTGTAGGACATCTTGATGTGGCGAGCGATCACCTCGTCCATCTTGTTGCCGCCCACGCGCAGGCTCCGCGACACCACGATCCCCCCCAGGGAAATCACGGCGATATCGGTGGTACCGCCCCCGATGTCGACCACCATGTTGCCGCCGGGGGAGGATATCGGAAGGCCGGCGCCAATGGCGGCCGCCATGGTCTCTTCGATCGTGGCGACTTCGCCCGCACCGGCCTCTTCGGCGGCCTGGGCAACGGCCCGACGCTCGACACTCGTAACGCCGGCGGGAACGCAAATCAGCACACGGGGCTTGAACAGCACCCGGCGCCCCACGACCTTGCCGATCAAATGGCGCAACATCTCCACGGTGGTCGTGTATTCCGCGATGACCCCGTCGCTCATCGGACGGATCGCGACGATGTTGCCGGGGGTCCGCCCCAGCATCAAGCGGGCATCCTCGCCCACCGCCTTCACCTTTCGCGTGCCCTTGTCGATCGCCACGACCGAAGGCTCGCGGAGCACGATGCCGCGCCCTTTCACGAAGACCAAGATGTTCGCGGTCCCAAGATCGATGCCAATCTCTGGACTCAACCGGAAACCCATTGCAACTCCTCGCGCACGGGATTCCCGGCGGCATCCTCGCGCCATATGGACGCGCCAACGGCGGCCAATTTGGCCACGAGATTCTCATACCCACGATCGATGTGACGGATTCCATACACCCGAGTCCGTCCCCGAGCCGCCAATCCCGCCAGCACGAGGCCCGCGCCGGCGCGCAGGTCGGACGCCTCGACATCGGCACCGCCCAATGCCCCCACGCCGGTGATCACGGCCGTCTGCCCCTCCACCTTGACCTTGGCTCCCATGCGGGCCAACTCGCCCAAGTGCCGAAATCGCCCTTCGTAAACCTTGTCGACGACGGTGCACGTGCCATCCGCCAATGCCGCGACCAGCGACGACCATGGCTGTTGCAGGTCGGTGGGAAAACCGGGATGCGGCATCGCGATCAAATCGACGGCAGCGAGTCGCTCCCCGGGAGCCGGGTGGGACACACGCACGCCCCGCGGGGATTCCTCGATGCGCAAGCCCAATTCGGCCAGTTTCATGAGGATGGGCCGAAGGTGCGCCGCCTGCGCTCCTTCGAGGAACAGGTCTCCTCCCGTGATGGCCGCGGCCATCGCGTAGGTTCCCCCTTCGATCCGATCCGCCGAGACCACGAAATCCGCGCCATGCAACCGCGGAACCCCGTGCACGCGCACCAAACCGGTCCCCTGGCCCGACACGCTTCCGCCCATCGCCACGATCAAATTGGCGAGATCCTCGACATCCGGTTCCTGCGCGGCATTTTCTATGATGGTCTCGCCGTCGGCCAACGCGGCGGCCATCATGAGATTCATCGTGGCACCGACCGATGGCTTGTCGAGATACACGGCGGCACCGCGCAGACCACCCGACGGAGCCTCCGCGAAAATACTTCCTTCCCCGACCTCGATGGCGGCTCCCAACGCACGCAATCCCTTTTCGTGCAGGTCGATCGCACGCGCGCCGATATTGCATCCGCCCGGTTGCGCCAAGCGAACACGGCCGATGCGCGCCAGCACCGGACCCAGTAGTTGAAGCGAACCACGCATCCTCGAAACCAGGTCGGACGGCGGTTCGTAGGTGCGCAGTTTCGTCGCATCGATGCGGACCGTTCGACCGTCGTCCTCGAACCGCGTCCGGACTCCAATACAGTCGAGAATCGCGACCAGGTCGGCGATGTCCGTGATCCGGGGAAGGTTTCGAAGCACCGTTTCCCCCTCGGCCGGAAGCAGCGCGCCCGCGATCAACGCCAGTGCCGCATTCTTGGATCCGCTGATCGGAACCGTTCCAGACAGGCGGTGGCCACCCTCGATGACGATCGAAGGCTCCCGACGCGCGGACGCGCGACGCTCTCCATCGCGCACGATCACGTCCGAACCTGCCACCGCGTCCCCCTTCCATCGCCCTCCGCACCAATGCGGCGTCGGGGGGCGGAACACGCCATTCTCTCCCACCACCGGAACGTTGTCAACCAAGGGATTCCAGTGGGATTCCGGCCGCGGCGAAGGCGGCGGAGCGGTCGAAAGCCTCTAGGCGCGGACCGTATTGGGACACGACTTTGGCTGCCAGCCA
>JBJTRZ010000335.1:0-3677 GCA_046076415.1 Armatimonadota bacterium | reverse complement strand
GTGGATTATACCGCGAGGGCAAGAGCCTCGCAAATTCGCGCATGGACCGCATCCGGAAGCCCGGTGCCGTCGATCACACGCAACTCCCCGCGATCCGCGTAATAGCGCTCGACCGGACCGCTCCGCTCCGCGTGGACCTCCAGCCGGCGCGCAACCGCCGCGATGTCATCGTCGGCCCGACCGCGCGCGCGCAGCCTTCCCAAAACAACCTCCGACGGAACAACAAGTTGCACCGCGGCGTCCAGCGACAAACCGCAATCGCTCAAACGACGTGTCAACCAACCGGCCTGTTCGACCGTTCGGGGATATCCATCGATCAGGAAGTCGCCCGAGTCCACCGCCGATGCCACCAAGCCGTTGGCCGTCGTGTCGTCGACCAGTTCACCGCTCAGTATGCGCGCGGCGGCCAATCCCAGGTCGCTCGCCGGTTCCCGGTCGAGCGCCGCGCGAAGCAGCGCACCCGTCGAAATGGAAGGCAACCCAAGCCGCGCCGACAACATCGCAGCCTGGGTGCCCTTGCCCGACCCGGGCGGGCCCAACAACACAACGCGCACGGTGTCAGCGACGAGCGCGCATCATGTTGTCCGAATCGTCCGGACGCATCTTGATGAAGCCCTCGTAGTTGCGCATCGCCATCTGTGCCTCGATGCCTTGCATGGTCTCGAGCGCGACACCGACGACGATCAGCAGGGAGGTTCCGCCCACATAGGAGAATGTGGGCACTTGGGTGATCACGGGAGCCCAGTATTGAAGCAGGGATACCACTGCGAGGAACACGGCCCCCGCGAACGTGATCCGTGTCAACACGCGGTCCAAATACTCGGCGGTCGGCTTGCCCGGACGGAAACCCGGAATGAACGAACCGTGCTTCTTCAGGTTGTCGGCGATGTCGGACGTGTCGTACTGGATCGCGGTGTAGAAGTAGGTGAAGAACAGCACCAACACCGTGAAGAAGAGCGACGCCGCAATCCCGGGCAGGAAGCCGAATCGTGGATCCCGATAACCCGGGGTAAGCCATTCCGTCGCCGATTTGAGCATGTCTCCGAAAGCCGTACCGGGTTGGAAGAACTGGGTGAGGGTTTGAGGAAACAACTGGATCGACATCGCGAAGATGATCGGAATGACGCCGGCCGTGTTGACCTTGAGCGGGAGGAACGAGGATCCCCCTTGCGTCATGCGGTTGCCGACGACCTTGCGCATGTGCTGCACCGGGATGCGACGAACGCCCTGGGTCATGTAGATGATACCGACGATCGATGCAACGAACATGGCGATGATCGCCACGACTCCGAGTACGGGAACCGCTCCCTCACGGACGGCCGTGATCGTCTGGGCAACCTGGGCCGGGATCGAAACCATGATCCCGACGAAGATGATCAGCGAGATTCCGTTGCCGATACCCTTCTCGGTGATTTGCTCCCCGAGCCACAACAGGAACATTGTCCCCGCGGTTAGGGTGACGACAACCGTGGCCAGCACGAAAAAGTTGCGCTGAAGCGCGCCATTGGACACGAGCACATTGCACAGACCGATCGCTTGAACAATCGCGAGGCCTATGCTCGCATACCGCGTGATCTTGTTGATCTGCTTGCGTCCCGACTCCCCCTCCTGCTGCATCGCCTTGAGTTGGGGAATCGCAACGGTCATCAGCTGCATGATGATCGACGCGTTGATGTACGGCGTGATCGACAATCCGATGATCGAGAACTTCTTGAGCGCGCCACCGGAAAAGATATCCAGCGCATTGAGCAGCCCGGACCGCACCAGACGGTCCATGGCATCGTGGTTGATGCCGGCCGCGGGAACATGCAAGGCGGCGATGTAGACAAGGAAGATCGCGAGGACATACTGGACACGCTTGCGGATGTCCGGCACGGCCATCGCGGCGGTCAATTTCTCCAACATCTCGGATCGGTCCCTTCCCCATGCCAAGGCACCCGGAGGACAATGCCACCGGGTGCCCGGGCGTGCCTAGATCGTTTCGGCGGTACCGCCCGCGGCCTCGATGGCGGCGAGCGCGTTGGCGCTGAACTTGTGCGCCCGAATGACGAGCACCTTGGCGATTCCGCCATCGGCGAGCACCTTGACGGGGAGCGAAGTGTCGCGCACCAGACCCTTGGCGACGAGACCATCGATGTCGACCGTCGCACCCGCTTCGAAGCGGGCGTCGAGGTCGTCGAGATTCACGATCGCGTAATGGGTCTTGTACCGCCCGGTGTTGAAGCCTTGAGCGGAGAGACCGACGCCCAGACCACGCTGCTTGGGCAAACGCCGATGCAACGGAGTCTGGCCGCCTTCGAATCCGGGTCGTCCGGAGCCGCGGGCCTTGTCGCCCTTGTGTCCGCGGCCGGAGGTTTTACCATGGCCCGAACCGGGACCACGGCCAATCCGCTTGCGGCGATGGGTCGCCCCTTCGGCGGGACGGAGGTCGCTGAGGTTCATTTGCTTTCCACCCCCTCCGCGACAGCCAAAAGATGCTTGATCTTGAAGATCATGCCGCGGACGGATTCGTTGTCGGGCAGGACAACCGTCTTGCCAACCTTGGTGAGTCCGAGCGCGCGGGCCGTCAGACCCTGCGACTTCTCGAAACCAATCGGACTCTTGACGAGGGTAACGCGCACATCAGACATGGGCCACCTCCGCCGCCGGAGCAGAGCGTCCACGAAGCTCCGCAACGGTCTTTCCGCGCAACGCAGCGACTTCCTCGATCGTGCGCAACCGTTGCAGGGCATTCATGCACGCCCAGGCATTGTTTACGGGATTGTTCGAACCAATCGACTTGGCAAGGATGTCGCGCACCCCGGCCGCCTCGAGCAGGATACGCACGGCGCCACCCGCCACCACGCCGGTACCCGGAGATGCCGGCTTGAGCAAAACCTCGGAAGCGCCATGGTTGGCGAGGATCTCGTGCGGGATCGTGCCGTCGACGATCGGAACCGTGATGAGGTTCTTCTTCGCCGCTTCGGTGCCCTTGCGGATCGCGTCGGGGATCGCCCGCGCTTTGCCGATGCCGGCGCCGACATGGCCTTCGCCGTCCCCTACGACCACCAGGATGGACCAGCTCATCGTGCGGCCACCCTTGTGGGTTTTCTGGACCTTGTTCGTGCGGACCACCCGCTCCTCCAGGTTGAGCGTGTCCGGATTCAGTCGTGCCATGTCAGAACTCCAGGCCTCCCTCGCGCGCCGCGTCGGCCAGCGCCTTGACGCGACCGTGGTAGAGGTAGCCTCCGCGGTCGAATACCACCTTGTCGATGCCAGCGGCCTTCGCCCGCTCGGCGACCAACTTGCCCACGGCTACAGCACCTTCGATGCTTCCACCGCTTTTGCCGGCACGCAGGTCCTTGTCGAGCGACGATGCGGAGGCCACCGTGTGCCCCTTCGTGTCGTCGACCAATTGCGCATAGATGTGCGACAACGATCGGTAAATATTGAGGCGGGGTCGCTCCGTGGTCCCGGAGACCCGCTTGCGAATGCGGCGATGCCGCTTCGCACGCGTCTCGTTCTTGTCGTTCTTCATCAAAATTCCTTTGCACGGCGGCCCGGATCACCGGCCCGCCTACCGGGCCTTACTTCTTCTTGCCGCCCTTGCCGCCGCCCTTGCCGGCCTTGCCGGACTTGCCAGCCTTGCGGCGGACGATCTCGTCGGAGTAGCGGATACCCTTGCCCTTGTACGGCTC
>JBJTRZ010000334.1:0-1949 GCA_046076415.1 Armatimonadota bacterium | reverse complement strand
ACGGATGCGCACTTTGTTTTCGCCCGGGCGCAACAAGCGCGAGGGCACCCGCGCGATGCGCTCCCCGGACCCGGCCTCGAGGGGAATGTCCACCCCCCCGATGTCCACCTGGAGTCGCCCGGCCGCGGAACGCGCCCCCGGATGACGTCGCACCCAATCCGACAACACCGACACCACCGCCGCGGTGTCGCGCGTGTCGCCGAACGACTCGCCGGTACGGCTCGCCGCCAGCCAGCGGATGCCCGCCAGCGCCAAGGCGTCGTCGGCATCGCGTGCCAGCAATGCTCGAACCACCAGCGCGGTGTCCATCCGGTCGCTCGTGTCCGGATCCCACTGGTCCGGTTTGCGGTCGGACCACCACGCCAATGGCCCCTCGCGCCGGACCCGTCGCTTCAACGCCGCCACGAAGGGGTCCGGATTGCCACCCGATTCCGCAAGGCGGAGGGCATCGGACGCCAAATCCCGCACGGACAAGGTGCGGCCGGGCTTTCCCACGCCGCCAAAAGGCCTGCCGGCGCGGGCCATCGCCCAGTGACCGTAGCGACCGACGCGCTTGCCCGCCTTCGCCATCATGCGCAGGGCATCCACGGCGCGCGCAACCATCGGGCCGGGCACCCAGAACCCGGCGGTGCGCAAGTCGAGCAGCCCATGGAGAACGTAGGCGGTCAGGAACGGATCGTCCGCTCCGCCTTCCCACCACCCCCAGCCGCCCGACGGATGTTGCCAACGCGCAAGGCGTGCGAGCGCCTTCTCGCCGGTTTCCCGGACCTGCATGTCCGGCACCGTCCCGGGCACCGCCCCGGCGGCGAGCACCGGTCCAAGCGCACGGCTCAGGGTCTGCTCGGTGCAACCGTACGGGTACTCGGCAAGGTAACGGGCAGCGGCGGCCAACGGGTCGGCGATTCCCGGCGAAATCCGGAGCACCAAGCGTCGCTCGCCGGGAATGTCGCCGGAGGGTATCGGCACGACGAATGCTCCCCGGCCGTCGGCCAAAGTGCCCGCCGTCATCCAGCGGGTTTGCCGCGCCAAGGGGCGAACCGTCAATGTCGACACCGCTCCATCGGTGTAGGCCCGGTCGCGGGTCCATGCGGTGCATTGCAACACAAGATCCGCCGGGGATTCCGGTGCGAGGTTCCATTCGACCGAGCCGGTCCGGCCGGCGGGCACCCGCACGGTTCGCACGGGGCTTCCTCCGCCGAACAGTCCCGCCGCCGGCAACCGCACGGCAACGCTCTGATCGCTCCCGGTGCCGTTGTCGATCAGCGCACGGACCCGGGTGCGGTCGCCGACACCCACAACGCGGGGCAGTTCGAGGCGCACCGCAAGCGGCTTGGTGGCGCGGACCTGCGCGCGGGCCGACCCGACGCGGGTATCGGCCACCGTGGCGGCGCGGACCGTGAAGCGCCACGAGGTGAGATTGTCGGGAAGCGGCACGGAAAGGCGGGCCGTGCCGTCCGCACCGGTGCGCCCCTCCGGCAACCAAAATGCCGTGTCGAGGAACTTGGACCGCGGTTTGATGCCGGGCGTGGACTTGTCCTCGCCGTCGAGGTAGCCGATTTCAAACGAATGATGGGTGGCGACGGACCACCACCGGAATGGATAAAAGGTGCGCCGCATCGAGCGTGGATCGTCCGAGCGCAGCGCATGCACCGCTTCGTCGACCACCGCCAAGGAGAAGTCGGCGGGAACGGGACGGCCTTTCGGGTCGGTGGTGGTGACCACGCACCCGATCGTGGCGCCCGGACGCGCTTCCGCGCGGTCGGGTTCGACACGGACATTCAGGTCGCGTGCGGGCGAAGCCAGCCGCAGTGTCTCCCGGGCTTCGGCGAAATGCTTGTCGCGCACGGTGCACGCCGACACGGTGACATTGGCGCCATAGGAAGCCGGAATGGGCAAGTCGACGAAGACGCTGCGCTTGCGCAGCGGAACGGTGATCACCTTCAGGATGC
>JBJTRZ010000333.1:0-7546 GCA_046076415.1 Armatimonadota bacterium | reverse complement strand
GGCGGCTCCGGTGGAGGAGTGCCGAACAATGGGGGGCCGGCAGTCTCCTCGTCCGCGCGGGAGGCCGTGATCGAGTCGATTCGGTCCTTCGCGGAGACGATCGATTTGAGGGACCTCTCGAGCGCGCAGCAGGCGCTTGTCGACCGTATTCAATCGATGCCAGAGTTTCAGACGGCGGAGGCGACCCCGGGTGGTGTCTCCGCATTGTTCCGTGACGGTGTGGCGTATCACGTGTTCCTGAATCGGGCGGCGAAGCCGGGTGAGAATTTCGGCGAGGATAGTGGTCGCGCGCAACCGGGGCGAGGCGTCGAAGTGCCCCGGGATTCGATCAACGCGGTCATGATCAACGCGATGGGCGATGCGTTTCGCGACGAGTCGGGTGTGTTGGCTCCCGCGGTGGCTTCCCGTGGATACACGGTGGCACGGCGAAGCGGCGATATCGAAAACATGCGCAATTTCGGGCGGCCCGCGTTGTTCTACATTTCTGCCCACGGCGACCGAACGAAAGTTCCTGTTATCGCGGGTGGCAATTTTGCCAAGGATTCCAACGGCAAGATTCTAATGGAGAAGGCGTTCGCACTCTCGACGTCCACGCCTTGGAACAAGGCAATGGAGGACAAATACCAATATGAGATATTGCTCGGGCGGGTCGGCGCCGGCACCATGCTCGAGAGCATCGTCAATGATCGTGGGGTATTCGCAGACAAATTGCTCATCACCACGCGATGGGTAAAAGTTCATTGGCGCTTCGCTCCGAACAGTTTGATCTGGATTTCCGCATGTTCAAGCAACAGCGCGATCTCGCAGGATTTCGTCAATGCGTGCGAGGATGGTGCGGAACAAGCGGGACTGTACGTGGGTTGGAGCGACTGGGCGGATGACGACCATGCCGTTCTGGTCTCCAAGTTCGTCATCGATCGATTGCTTGGCGCAAATCTGCTTTCTCCGCGTGAGACTCCCAATCAAAGGCCTTTCGATTTCGTGCAGGTGTACGCGGACTTACGCGCGAGGGGCCTGCACGCGCGTCCCACCAAAAATCCGGCTACGGGCTTGGCGTTCGCGAATCGAACCACCGAAGTTGTTTTCACCCAAGGCTCCAAGTCCCAATTCGGCCTGCTCGCACCCACGCTGAAAACGGTGTTGGTCGACGAGTACGCGGGCACGGCAATTCTCCTCGGCACCTTCGGCACGCCCCCCGAGAGCGAGCGCGCCGTACTCATCGGAGGGATCGAGGCCAAGACGAAATCGTGGGCCGCCGACCGAATTGTGTGCGAATTGCCCAAGTCCGGTACGGGATCCGCCGGGGATGTCGTGGTGTTTGTCCGCGCCCACAAAAGCAATACGCGGCGCATCACGCGCTGGAGATTGAATCTGCGCTACAAGTGGTTTGGAGAACTGGCGCCGCTCGTGGTGTCGGGTGAATTCGGTCTCGACTTTCGGGCGGATGTCGGCGATTATCGTTCCAAGCCGGCCGAGGCGCCGACCAAACCTGTCCGTACCGCCATTGCCGCCACCGGCGCCAAGGGCACTATCGTTGGTTCCGGCACGGCGCAGGATGCGGATTGTACCGTTTCCTGGAGTGGTTCGGCCCAGTTGGAGACTCCCGGAACCGTGCCCAATCCCACGAACATCGTTGGTGCGATCATGGAAATCGATGTCAAAACCAACCGGGGTCTGTTGGGCCTCGCGTTCGGTTCCCTGGACCCGCAGTGGTTCACATGGAAGATCGAATGTCCCGACGCCCCGACGACCTCGTTCAAATTTCCGGTCGCCGCCATTGCCCAAGGTGAGCCCCACGATTTCACGGATCCGACGGAATCGGGAAAACCTGCGCTTCCGTACCTGAATTTCCCGTTGACCCTGGGCAAGGATTTCGCGATATCCGCCGGGGCGTACGAGGAACCGTCCCCACAGCGGCTCCGATGGGAATGGGATGCGAGCATTCCCGATTTCCCGCCAGCCGCCGACGCGGCTCGGTCGGTTTCGAATCCGCGGGGCAACCAAAGCGACCGTTAGCGCGTGGATGCCGGTCGCGGCACGGCAGCGTTGCACCTTGGCGCTCTCCGCCGCGACCGGACACCGGTCAACCCATCGGGGTTACGAAACCCCTTTGCGCTTCGCCCGGTCGAGCAGCACGGCGGCAAGCAGGATGCCGCCGCTGACCACCAGTTGCCAAAACGCGTCGATGTTGCGCAGGCTCATGGCGTTCTGCACCGCGCCCATGATCAGCACGCCAACAACGACCCCACCGATTTTGGCCACTCCGCCGGTAAGCGACACGCCCCCGAGCACGCAACCGCTGATGGCCTGCAACTCCAGCCCCTGGCTGGCGTTGGGTTGTCCAGACGTGACACGCGATGCGACAAGGACTCCCGCCAAGGCGGCCACGATGCCTTGCAACACGAAGATCGCCACCTTGGTTCGGACCACGGGGATTCCAGCGAGTCGCGCCGCTTCCTGATTGCCACCAACTGCGAGGGCGTTGCGGCCGAATGTGGTGCGATCGAGCAGCAACCCGAATACGACGAAGCAGGCGACCATCACCCACACCGGAGACTGTATGGCGAGCGGGGGATCCCCGACCGGGAACGTGGTCTTGGCTTGGCCGAGGGCGCCGAAGGCGGTGTTGGAAATTCCGATCGACGAGCCTTGGGTGATCAACAAGGCCGCGCCGCGCACCATTTGCTGCGTCGCCAGCGTGGCGATCAGCGGATTGATCGAGAGCTGGGCGATCACGAAACCGTTCACCGCACCCACGGCGGCGCCGAGCAACAAGGGAACCGCCACCGCGAGAAGCAGGTTGCCGGTCGCATTGACGATCATCGCCGAAACGACCCCGGAAAGGGCGACCACGGAGCCCACGGAGAGGTCGAAGTCGCCGCCGGCAAGGCAGAACATCATCGTGCACGCGACCATGCCGATGGTGGCGATGCTCATGGCGAGGGCGGACAGATTGGCCGATGTCGCGAAGTTTTCGACGGTGAGGCCGAAGAAAATGAAAAGCGCGACACAGACGCCGGCGATGCCGGCACGGTCGATCAAACGGCGCATGCGGGTTCCTCTCCCCGGGGAAGGGCGGCTTCGAGGCAACGTTCGGGCGTCGCCTCGGCTCGGGCGAATTCGGCGGCGATCTTTCCTTGGCGCAGCACCAGGATTCGATCGCACACCCCCAGCACCTCCGGCAACTCGGACGAGGCGATGACCACTCCGGCTCCGGACCGAGCCAGATCGTAGACGATGTCGTAAATCTCGCGCTTTGCTCCAACGTCGATGCCCCGCGTGGGCTCGTCGAGGAGCAGTACGCGCACCTTTTCCGAGAGCCATCGGGCGAGGATCGCCTTTTGTTGGTTTCCACCCGAGAGCAAGCGGATTTCCTGATCGGGGCCGGGGGTTCGAATGCGCAGCGCCGCGATCTTTCCCGCCGCGTTCTCCGCTTCCGCTCTGGAGTCGATCCACGCTCCCCACCGTGCCGTTCTGCGGCGCACGGAGAGGTTGATGTTCTCGGCGACACTCCGCATCGGGATGATTCCCTCGCGTTTGCGATCTTCCGGGCACAGCATGATGCCTCGGGAAATCGAACGTCGCGGTTCGCCGTAGATCTCCTTGAGGAGTTCCGTGCGACCCGCGCCCACAAGCCCGAAGAGGCCGACGATTTCACCCGATCGCACCGACAGTCCCGGGTGATCCAGGAGGACCTCGCCAACCGGACGTTCGACATAGCCGAAGATATCCTCGAGCTCGCGTCCCACCATCTCGCGCACGAGGTCCGCAGGGGTGATCCGTTCCATCGAATTATGCGTGGCCACGTGTCGGCCGTCCCGGAGCACCGTGGCGGCATCGCAAAGCGCGAAGATCTCGTCCATGCGGTGGCTGACGTAGAGCACCGCCTTTCCTTGATCGCGGAGCCGGCGAATCAATCGGAAGAGCGCGTCCACCTCGCGGGCGGAGAGCGAGCTCGTGGGTTCATCGAACGCGATCACCCGTGCGTCTCGGGAGAGGGCTTTCGCGATCTCGACCATCTGCCTTTGCGCGATCGACAGCGTCTCCACCCGCACATCGGGATCGATAGCGACTCCGGTCTCCTCGAGGAGCGCCATCGCACGGTCGCGCAGGCCCCGGCGATCGACACAGCCCAATCGGGAGGGCGCGTGACCGAGCAGGATATTCTCCGCCACCGAAAGCGAGGGCACCAAGTGGAGTTCCTGGTGGATGACGGCGATACCGCCGACGATGGCCGCGTGGGGGTCCCGGAACCGCACCGGCCGACCATCGAGCACGAGCCGACCCGCATCGGCGACATGAACGCCGGCAAGGATTTTGAGCAGGGTCGACTTGCCGGCGCCGTTTTCGCCGCAGAGCGCGTGAACGCTGCCACCGTCGACCCCGAACGTGATGTCCTCCAGGGCGGCGACCCCGGGGAAGCGCTTTCCTACGCCATCGAAACGAAGCAGGGACACCGAACGATCAGGGCTCCATGCCTTCCGCGGTGATCTTTTCCTTGAAATTGCTTCGATCGATCAGCGTGCCGGTCGTGAAGGTTTCCTTGGCGGGTTCCTTGCCATCCTTGATCCAGCGGTACATGGCTTCGGCCGTTCCGTAGCCGTGGGTCTTGGGGCTCAGCAGGATGCTCGCGTGGAAACCCGTCGGGGACGTTTTCTTGAGGTCGTCCTTGCCCGACGTGCCGTTCACCCCGATGCCGATCACGTCGCCGGCGGCGATGTTGCGCTGTTCGCTCGCCCGCACGAAACCAAGGACCCCATCGTCGTTGGAGGAGAAGGCCAACCACTTTCGCACGGCGGGATTGCGCGTGAGGACGACATTGGCGGCATCGACCGCGGCGGGAATATCGTTGGGTTTTTTCCACGGCGTTCGATGTATGTTCGACTTGGGGAACCCCGCGGCAAGCAGCGCCTCGGTCGCACCGTCGGTTCGCTCGCGACAGGTTTCGATTTCATCGACCGTGAGCACCGCGGCACCGGTTTCCGCCGGGTTCCATCCGCGACGTTTCATCTCGGCGGCGATGCCCTCGCCCACTTGCTTGCCGATATCGCGGGCTCCAATCCCCACGAACGGAACCTCGGCGATGGGCTTGCCATCGGCATCGACCAATCGGTCGTCGACGGTCAGCAGCTTCAGGTTCTTTTCCTTGCATTTGGCGACGATGGCCGGGCCAAGTCGTGTGTCCGGAGTGCAAAGGACGACGCCCTGGGCACCTTGCGCCGCCAAATTGTCGAGCACGCTCATCACCTGCTCGGCGTCCACCGCAGGCTGCTTCACCAGCGTGAATCCAAGTTTCGTGGCTGCTTCGTCCGCGAATTTCCATTCGGTCTGGAACCAGGCCTCGGTCGCCGATTTCACCACGAAACCGATCTTGATCTTGTCTCCCGAGGAGGAGGCATTGGTTCCGGTCGATCCGGTATTGGCGCAACCCGTGGAAAGCGCGGCCGCCAAGGCGGCTGCGAGAAGGCAACGACGATGCAGTGGCAAGCGAAGATCCATGGCTCCTAGTGGTTCGGCGTGACCGCACGTTTTCCTCCCGACCCGGGCACTCGAGGGGGTAAGATGACGGCATGGACTTCGCCGCGTCCGCTCCGCCATTTCCCGCCTGCGATGCCGCCGAATGCCGAGCCTTCGTCGACCACATCCGCTCCTTGGTCACCGCCGCTTGGCGGTCGGCATTGCTTGGGGAACCCGGGCGGTCGATCGGACCTTGGGCGAACGCGCCGAGCCTCGCGGAAGCGGTCGGAATGGCCCCTGCCGATCCGCGGAACGCCTTGATTTGGTCGGAGGCGCTGGCCGCGGCTTCACGGTCGTTTCCCGATGGAGCCGACGCCCAAGCCGAACGGGCCGATGCCCTCAGGCTGCTGGACGCGATGCTCGACGATCCCTTGGGGTCGCGCTTCGCCCCTGCATGGCTGCTGCGCACCGCGCTGTCGACCGAGGAGTCCATCGAACGTTCGAGAACGAGGGCGGCCACGGCCCGACGGTTGGCCCCGTCGGGCGGTGCCGTGGTGCGCTGGGCGCGTCTTTGTGAAATTGCTTCGGCGGTTGCCGCGGGCGACTTGGATGCGGCGATCGACCAAGCGACCGTCGCTGCGTCCGTGGATGGCCCCGATGTGGTTTTGGACGCCGTGTTGCTCGCCGTGCGCGCGCTCGCTGGACAATTGACGGAGGTTCGGGTTCGGCAAGCGGTTCGCGACGCGCCCGAGGTGGCGCATGTGCTGGCGGGCTTGCCGGGAGGACGAACCTTGGCGTCGGCGGTGGCCGCGGCCGAGCAGGCGGCCCGCGGTGATTGGCTCGACCGTTGCCGATGCGAATTGGACCGCCTCGATCGGTTCGACGCGGAGGGCCGCGAGATGCGTTTGCGCTTCGGCGCGTCGGTGCCGGTTTCCACGGCGATTCGAGAACGCGTGGACCCCGCCGAACTCTCCGTTTCCGAATTGGCGGCGCTTTCCACGGCGTTGGAGGGGGAGGCCGCGTCCATCGCCGAATCGCTCCTTGGTTGGATCGCGGACGAGGAACGGCGCGTGACTTCCGAGCGCGAACGACTTTCGCGGTTTCTCGCATCGCTTGCGACGGATCTCCGCAACTGGGAGCGCCAAGTCGCCGCGATCGAAAGCGAAGCCGCGTCCATCGGAATCGCCCTGCACGACTTCGGCCTGTACTCGCCGTTTCAGTGGAAACAACGACGGCGGGCGGCAGCCTTCCGGGCCCACCACGAGGAGTGCGTCACCAATCGGGATCAGGCCAAGGACTTGCTGGCGACCAACGAGCGACGGATCCACGTGGAGATCGCGGCCCTCGAGGCTCGCATCGCGAGTTTGGAGGAGGCTCGTGGACGGCTGCTGGCAGGGTATTCCGCGGTCGGCGCTTCGACTTCGGAGCGATCGGCCGCGAGTGCCCCTGTGCTATAATCGCTGGTCATGCCTTTCGGTTCTTTCACCCGCGCGCGCGGCCTCAACGCTGTCCTTGCCCTTGGAGTTTTCTCCCTGATCGCGACGGGTTGTCCCTCCGGAAAACGGGGAGGTTTCGGCACGGAAGCGGGCGTACTGCGCTACCCCCTCACCGCCGAGCCCACCACGCTCGACCCTGCGTTGGTTTCCGACGGTCCGACCATCGACGTTTTGCAAAACGTCCACATGGGGCTTGTCGGATGGAACGAAAAGACCGAAGTGGTGCCCCTCGCCGCGGAGTCGATGCCGAAGGTCTCCGCGGATGGCCGCACCTACACATTCGTGTTGCGGCCGAATCTGAAGTTCCACAACGGCCGCGCCGTGACGGCCGAGGATGTTCGCTGGTCGATTTCGCGGTCCCTTTCGAAGGGGATCAATTCCCCGGTGGCGATGAGCTACCTCAACGACATCGTGGGGGCCAAGGCGGTGGCGGAAGGGAAGGCCAAGGATCTTTCCGGCGTGGAAGAATCAATGTCTTCGCGCCAGAGGTCGCGACGGTATGCGCTGGTGGAGATGCGCCAGCGCACCTTCGGGTAATGGATGCTAAAGACCTGCCAAAGTGGAAGCACGATTAGGCTGGCAAAGCGCTCCGG
>JBJTRZ010000332.1:0-9341 GCA_046076415.1 Armatimonadota bacterium | reverse complement strand
TTGTCAATATGTTCAGGCGATTTCTTACTCTAAAGAATTACTTGAAGATATGATTAAAAATATTCATCCAGATGATTTATTATTAGCCGATTTTACTATAAAGGAAAATATTCCTATATATTTTTTAATGCCATTAAATGGTAAAATTCTTCTTGCTACTTCACTAGATAAAGTCATATCATTGCCCAGCCCCCCGGGAAGCGTCGCAAAAATCTGGCGTTGTTGTCGGGAGGCGAGCGCGCACTCACCGCCACGGCACTGCTCTTCGCATTCCTGGATGTGCGTCCCGCGCCGTTCTGCGTGCTCGACGAGGTCGATGCTCCCCTCGATGGTGCGAATGTGGAGAAGTTCGCCGATATCGTGCGCGAGTTCGGGCAGCGCAGCCAATTCATTTTGATCACGCACAATGCGACCACGATTGAGGCCGCCCCCCTGTGGTACGGCGTGACCATGCAGGAACCAGGTGTCAGCCGTGGACTTTCCATGCGGGTTCCCGAGCCGACCCCGGCGGCTCCCGCCGTTGGCGAAGGGGCCCATGGGTTATAATGGCCCGGTTGCGGACGGGTACCTTCGTCTCCCCCTTCCTTCCGTTCCCGCCATGAAGATCCTGCTCGTTGCGCAGAACTACCTCCCGTTCGTGGGCGGCGTAGAGATCCATGCCCGCCAGATATCCCGGAGTTTTCGCGATCTGGGGCACGAAGTGGCCATCGTTGCCGCCAATTTCGCTCCGTACCGCGGAACACGGCGACTTGGCGTACTGCACGAAAGCCTGCTCGCTCCCTATGTTGCGGACCACGAGGACGACGGAATCCCCGTGTCGACCCTCTGTCCGCGATCGGCGTGGGATCGAATGCGCCTTGCGCCCGTTGCACTTCGGGCGGTCCCGGTGATCAACCGCGACTTCGCACGTGTGCAGCGGGCGGCGTACCCCTTTTTTCGGGCGGTCCATTGGAAGCGCGCCCTGTCCCTGTGCGGTGGGGTCGACGTGGTGCACTCGCTCGCCAATGGTTTTCTGGGCTGGCTCTTCCGCGAGGCCGCGCACGCGTGCGGCAAACCCTTTGTCAACACGCCGTTCATCCACCCGGGCCAGTGGGGAGACGCCGCGGCCGATGTGGAGCACTACCGTCTTTGCGACGCGGTGATCGGGTTGGTTGAAACGGATTCACGCACCATCGCTTCGCTGGGCGTTTGCAAGTCCAAGGTGCACACCATCGGGGTCTCGCCGGATTTGCCCGCCCGGTTTGATCCGGTGGGTTTCCGCCAACGTCACGGGCTCGGCGACGACCCCATAGTCCTTTACGTGGGGCGAATGATGCGCCAAAAGGGAGCCTACGCCTTGGTCGAGGCGATGGGCGCAGTTTGGGAGAGTGCGCCGGCAACGCGATTCGTGTTCATCGGCCCCGGTTCCCCGGAGGAGATCGCGATTTTCGAGGGGTTGGACCCCCGTGCGCGCTACCTGGGAAAAGTGTCGGCGCAAGAAAAGGGGGACGCGCTTGCCGCCTGCACCGTCTTTTGCATGCCGTCCATGAGCGAAATCCTTCCCACCGTTTATTTGGAGGCGTGGTCGCTTGGAAAGCCCGTCGTCGGCGGGCTGGCCCATGGGTTGCCGGAACTGATCGAGGGCAATGGCGCGGGTCTCGCCGTGGAAGCCAGCGGAGCGGCGGTCGCATCGGCCCTGAGCCGGTTGCTGCTCGAGCCGAAAACGGCGAAGGATTTCGGGGTTGGCGGCAAAGCGTTGGTTGAAACCCATTATTCCGTGCAAGCCGTGACCGAGCAGCTGCTGCGTTGCTACGAATCCGTTTCCGAGAGGAGGACCGCATAGTGTCGGTGGAAACCGCGTTCGACGGCGCCCGGGTGATCGTGACGGGAGGTGCCGGATTCATCGGTTCGCACCTCGCCGAGGTGCTCGCTGGTTCGGGAGCCCGCGTCACCGTGATCGACAGTCTCGAATCCGGGAATGCGGCGAATGTGTCGGGGGTCGATGGCCTGCACTTCGAAGCTCTGGATATTGCGGATCGAGAGGCGGTGGCGAACGTGATTCGTGCCTTTGATCCACAGTATGTGTTTCATTTCGCCGCCAATGCTTCGGTGCCGCGCTCGGTCGAGGATCCGGACCACGACTTCGACGCGAACGTGGTGGGAACGTACAACGTGTTCCGCGCGTGCCGGCGCATCGAGGGTTTGCGCAAGGTGGTATTCGCCTCGTCCGCGGCGGTCTATGGCGAACCGTCCGAGTTGCCCATCCGGGAAACGACCCCGCTTCGGCCGATTTCCCCGTATGGCTTCAGCAAACTCGCGTCGGAGCAGGTCCTGCATTGCCATCGCGATGTTTACGGGGTCCCGGCGGTCGCAGCGCGCATCTTCAACGCATACGGTCCGCGGATGGCGCGATTCGTGATCCTGGATTTCCTCCGCAAGTTGGCGGGCGATCCGAAAGCCTTGACCGTGCTCGGATCGGGGCGACAGGTTCGCGAATTCATCTACGTGCGCGACGCCGTTTCCGCGTTCCTGCATCTGGCGGTGTCCGGGGAACCCGGCGATGCCTACAACGTTTCCGGGGGGAAGCCCATCAGCATCCTCGAACTCGCGGAGCGGTTGATCGCGGCGCGGGGATTGACCGGCCGATGCACGGTTCTCACCACCGGGGAGAGCTGGGTCGGCGACGCGCAGCAGTGGATGACCGACACCGCGAAGCTGCGGGGCTTGGGCTTCACTCCGAGCTGGTCCCTCGACGATGGGATAGCGCAAACCATCGCTTGGTTCGATCGGGAAATCGCCCGCTGACATGGCGCGTGAAACCGTCACCTTCGTCATTCCAACGAAAAACGTGGCCGCGTTCTTCGAGCCGACGCTGGCGTCGATCGCCTGGGCCGACGCGGTCATCGTCGTCGATATGCATTCCACGGATGGAACGCACGCGCTGTGCGCGCGGTACCCCAATGTCCGGGTGGTCGAGCGCGACGATTACATTTTCGCAAACGTGAATCACGGGATGGATTTGGCGCGGACCGACTGGGTGGTTCGCCTCGACAGCGACGAGGTGATCACCCCCGAGCTGCGCGATTCCGTGCTGGAATTCCTTTCCGACCCTCCGGCGGATGTGAATACCGTTCTATTCCGTGGTGTTCATTATATGTTCGGGCTTCCCATGCACCACGGGGTTGGCCTGCCGGAGTTGTGTTGGCGAAAGCACATGTTTCGCACCGGCACCGCTCGGTATCCCTGCCGCAGCGAACACGAGGACATCGAGTCGAAGCCGTCGGTTCATCGCCTGGAGGGCGTCTACCACCACCACACGAACCACACGGTCGAGGAGGTGGTGCGCAAGTTCAACTATTACACCGATCGGGATGTCGAGCGGATTCCCGATGGAGCGCTGCGCCCGACTCCTCCGCTGCGCCTCATGGTGCGGGTGGTCAAACTGTTCCTGCTTTACTATGTTCGTTACAAGGGATATCGCGACGGAATCCTCGGATTCCACACATCGGTCTTTCGCGGCGTGATCTACCCTTTGATGGATCAGGCCAAGCAGTGGGAAGCCTGGCGCAGTCGCGGCGGCGGAAAAGGGGACTTGGAGTCATGAAACGCTTGCTCGTGACCGGTTCTTCCGGATTGATCGGTTCGGAAGTGTGCGTGCACTTCGCCGACCGAGGTTGGGAGATCCACGGCGTCGACAACAATGGTCGCGCCGCGTTCTTCGGTCCGCAAGGCGACACGCGCTGGAACCAACGCCGGTTGGAGGACACCCTTTCGGGCTTCCGGCACCACGAGGTCGATATCCGGGATCGGGCCGCGGTGCTTGCCTTGCTCGCGGAGGTGCGTCCCCACGCGATCGTCCACACGGCCGCCCAGCCGTCCCACGACTTGGCCGCGAAGGTGCCGTTCGACGATTTCGACACCAACGCGGTGGGCACGTTGAACCTGCTCGAGGCCGCTCGCCGTGTCGCCACCGATGTCCCCTTCGTGCACATGTCCACCAACAAGGTGTACGGGGATGCTCCCAACGAATTGCCGCTCGTGGAGTTGGAGACCCGTTGGGAGTATGCCGACCCGCTCCACCTGGGAGGTATTGCCGAGGACTTCCGGATCGATCGAAGCAAGCACTCGTTGTTTGGCGCCAGCAAGGTGGCCGCCGACATCATGGTGCAGGAGTACGGTCGTTATTTTGGAATGCCGACCTGCTGCCTTCGCGGCGGGTGCCTCACGGGGCCCAACCACAGCGGGGTCGAACTCCATGGCTTCCTGAGTTTCCTGGTGAAGTGCAACCTCGAGGGCCGCACTTACACGGTTTTCGGCTACAAAGGCAAGCAGGTTCGCGACAATATCCACTCCGGGGATGTGGCGGCGTTCATCGAAGCTTTCGTGGCGCGGCCACGGTCCGCGGCCGTGTACAACCTCGGGGGCGGTCGGGCGAATTCGTGTTCCATCCTCTAGGCCTTCGATCGGGTGGCGGCGATATCGGGCAAGCCCGTGCGCCATACCTATGACGACCGAAACCGCGAGGGGGACCACATTTGCTACATTTCGGATCTCACGCGGATCCGTGCGGATTATCCGGAATGGGATGTGACCCGCAGCCTCGACGACATATTCGTGGAGATCCACGACGCGTGGTTGCGGCGCCGGCGGGACTAAGCGATGGATTCCGATTTCCAGCGACTGCTGGTGGTGAACGACTATCCGCCCAGTACGGTGGCGGGTGCCCCGGTGATCGTAAGGCAGCTGCTGCGCCGTTACGACCCCGATCGACTCCATATCCTCTGTTGCGATCAATGGCATTCCCGCCAGACCGACGTGGTTCGCGGTAGTTTTCTGCCCTGCCGCCATACGGCGGTACCTGGGGCGGATATCAATCGCTTGCGGCCGCGCCGTGTCTTTGTCCCGTTGTCGCTGCAATGGAATTTCCTGCGCATCGGTCGAATCGTCGCCGAGGGTCGGCGCATCATTCGCGAAGAGGGGATCGAGGCGATCTTCACCTCGACCTGCTCCATGGAGTTCTCGCTCGCCGCGGCGCGCCTCGCCCGGGAGTTCAATCTCCCGCTACACGTGTTCGAAACCGACGACTGGATCGACGCGAACCCGAAGCCGTTGGCGTGGCTGCTTCGGGCGGAACGGGCTCGCTCGCTGCGGGACGCCCGGCAGGTTTGGACGACATCGCCGGCCATGGTTCGTTCGCACCGGGCCAAATACGGGGTGGAGAGCGAATTCCTGTTCCATTTCGTGGATCTCGAGGGGTACCAGACGCGCACCGCCGGAATCGAGCCGCCGACGGACCGCATTCGCATCACCTACACGGGGTCGATCAACGGAATGTTCCAGGAGACGATGGAACGTTTTTGCGACTGGTTGAACGCGGGGGTCGACATCGAGGGCTTGCCGGTGGAGATGGTGATCCTCACGCAAAACGAACCCAAGCGGTTCCTTGGTTCGCGAGTATCGTGGGGGGGTTACGTGCCGATGGAGGAAGTTCCGATTCGGCTACGCCAAGGGCATTTGGCGGCGATTCTAGTGTCGTTCACCGACCAACCGGCGCTCAAGGGATTGATCAAGACGAGCCTTTACACGAAGACGGTGGATTATCTGGCGGCCGGGAGTCCGACCTTGGTGGTTTCTCCGCCGTATTCGGGCGAAGTCGACTACTTCGGCGACGTCACGTATGTCGTGGACACTTGGGATACCGACCGAATTCGCGAAGCCATTCGACGGTTGGCGCTCGATTCCCGGACGCGCGAGGATCTTCGTGAGAAGGGCTACGCCCGAGTCGCCGAACGCCATGCGTTCGCTTCGCTCGAGCGGCTTTTCCTGAGCCACTTTCGGCGCGAGCGGAAGGAAGGGAACGGGGCGCCATGCACCATCGCCATGTCCTGATCACGGGAGGCGCGGGATTCATCGGGTCGAACCTCGCCATCCATCTGCGCCTCCATTTCCCCGATGTTCGGGTGGTGGTCCTCGACAACCTCAAGCGCCGCGGTTCGGAATTGAATCTGCCGCGACTGCGCTCGGCGGGGGTGCGATTCGTGCATGGGGATATCCGGGCCACGGAGGACTTGGAGTTTCCCGAATCGGACCCTTTCGATCTCATCGTGGAATGCAGTGCCGAACCGTCGGTCCTGGCGGGGTATGCGCGCCCATCGTACGTGGTCGACACCAACCTGGTTGGCACGATGCATTGTTTGGAATTGGCGCGTCGACATCGATCCGACCTCGTGTTTTTGTCAACCAGCCGCGTTTATCCGCTGGGTGCGCTGCGCGCGTTGAAATTGCACGAGACCGAGACCCGTTTTGAAATCGCCGCCGATCAAGAGGTACCCGGTGCGGGTCCGGAGGGGATTTCGGAGGACTTCCCGCTCGGCGGTGCGCGGTCGTTGTACGGTGCCACCAAACTCGCCTCCGAACTTCTGCTCGAGGAGTACCGGGCCGCGTACGGATTGCGTGCGGTGGTCAACCGATGCGGCGTGGTGGCGGGCCCGTGGCAAATGGGCAAGGTCGACCAAGGGGTCTTTTCCCTCTGGTTGCTCATGCACCTCTTCGATCGTCCGCTGCGATACATCGGTTTCGGAGGACAGGGCAAGCAGGTGCGGGATGTGCTGCACGTGGACGACCTTTGCGATCTTGTCGTCCGGCAAGCCGGTTCGATCGACCGGTGCGACGGAGCGGTCTGGAATGTCGGGGGTGGGCGCGCCGCGAGTTTGTCGTTGCGGGAAACGACGGACCTGTGCCGGAGGATCACGGGAAAGAAGTCGGTGGTCGAGGGCATCGACGAAGAGCGTCCGGGCGACCTGCCGGTCTACATCACGGACCATTCGCGTGTCACCGAAGCCATCGGTTGGTCGCCTCGTCGAAGTGCCGAGGACGTGTTGACCGATCTTCACGACTGGGCGGTTCCCCGACTCGATACACTGCGGGGTATCCTTGAAGGGGATGGCTGAAACGGCGGCACCGAAGAGCGAGGCGTTGGCGGGCGAGCGGGTTCGTCTGCGCATCGACGGTATGGAGTGCGCCGCCTGCGTGGGGCGGGTCGAGCGGGCGACGGTCGAGGTGCCGGGGGTGGTTTCCGCGACCGTGGATTTGTTGGCCGGCGAAGGGGCCTTCACGGTGGCGCCCGGTTTCGCCGGAGTCGACGCGTTGATCGGCGCCATCGATCGCCTTGGTTTCGGGGCCGAGCCGATCGACGACGACGCGGTGCGCGATTTGACCACGCAACGGATCGAGGAGCAGGCGAGGGCCTTGCGTGGGTTCCTTTCCGGTGCGGCGGCGACATTGCCGCTGATGGCCGCCATGTTCGTGCCGATGTCGGGACCGTTCGGCTGGCTACATTCCCCATGGTTCCAAGGGGTCTGCGCCACCTGGGTGGTGTTCGTTCCCGGATGGAGATTCCACGTGGGTGCGGTCAAGGCATTGCGCACCGGTGGCGCCGACATGAACGTCCTGGTGTCTTTGGGTGCCTTGGCCGCCTACGGTGCTTCGTGGGTCCAGGTTTTTCGTTCGAGCCATATGGGCCACGGAGGGCATTGGTACTTCGAGACCGCGGCCGCCATCCCCGCGTTCGTGTTGCTTGGACGGTGGTTGGAGGCGCGCGCCAAGGGAAAAACCGGCGATGCCGTCGAGGCATTGTTGCGCCGGGAGGCGCCCATCGCGCGTCGCTTGACCGCCGCGGGAGAGGTGGAGGAGATCCCGGTCGCAAAGGTGCGGGCTGGAGACCGATTGTTGCTGCGTCCGGGGGATACCGTACCGGCCGATGGCACGGTCCGCTCGGGTACCTCGTTCGTGGATGAAAGTCTGATGTCGGGCGAGCCGATGCCGGTGGAAAAGGTTCCGGGGGCGGGTGTGTTGGCGGGCACGGTCAACGGAGCCGGTTCGTTGACGATGGACGTCGAGCGCTCCGGTGCGGCCACGCAACTCTCCCGCATCGTCCGATTGGTGCGCGAGGCGCAGGGAAGTCGGGCTCCCGCGCAGGACCACGCGGATCGGATCGCCCGCATTTTCGTGCCGACGGTGGCGGCGATCGCCCTCGCCACGGGTCTGGCATGGTGGTGGTTGGGCGGGGATGCCGCCCGGGCGGCCGAGCGCGCGCTCGCGGTGCTGGTGGTGGCGTGTCCTTGTGCGCTCGGTTTGGCCACGCCGACGGCCGTCATGGTGGGGATCGGCCGAGGAGCGCGCTCGGGCGTGCTGTTCCGGTCGGCGGAGTCCTTGGAGCGCCTCGCGTCGGTGGACGTGGTGGTTTTCGACAAGACGGGTACGCTCACGGTGGGAGCTCCTTTGGTGGTTGGTTCCAGCCTCGACGATTCGGATTTGGCGCTTGCGGTGGCGGTCGAGTTGGGCTCGGAACACGCTTTGGCCAAGTCGTTTCGCAATGCCGCCGAGGCTCGCGGTATCACCGTCGCACCGGCGGACGCGGTTCGCGCCGTGCCCGGAGGCGGGGTTCTCGGTACGGTCGGAGAGGTGCCGGTAGTGGTGGGATCGTCGCGACTCCTGGAGCAGGAGGGCGTTTTGGTCCCCTCCGCCACCGGCGAGCCATCGCCCGCGGCGACCCGGGTCCATGTGGCGATATCGGGCGCTTGGGTCGGATGGTTGGATGTGGCTGACCAGATTCGGCCCGATTCCGCCGCCGCGGTCGAATCGCTCTCGGCACTCCGCGTCGAGGCGCGGTTGTTGAGTGGGGATCGCGTGGCGGTGGCCGAGCATGTCGCGAGGCTCGTAGGGATCGATCAGGTGGTGGCCGAGGCCGATCCCGTGTCCAAGCGCGAGGCGGTGGGACGGTGGATGGCGACGGAGCGCGTCGCCATGGTCGGGGATGGCATCAACGACGCGGCGGCGCTCGCGGCCGCCACTGTTGGGATTGCGATGGGCTCCGGAGCGGACGTGGCGATCGCGGCCGCGGATGTTACCTTGGTGGACACGGGGCCGTCCGGGGTCGCGGAGGCGATTCGCGTGGCGAGGGCGACGGTCGGCACGATTCGGGGGAATCTTTTCCTGGCGTTCGCCTACAATGCCCTCGGAATTCCGCTGGCCGCCGGAGTCTTCGAACCGATTCTGGGATTGGCGCTGCCGCCCATGTGGGCATCGCTGGCGATGGCCCTGTCGTCGGTGTCGGTGGTTACGAACGCCCTGCGCCTGCGGGGGCGGGCGGTACGGCGCCCGGCTTGAGGGGCACCGTGGAGGCACCGCCGCCTTGTCCCATCGGTTTCGGGGTTGCGGGTTTGGCCGGTTTGGGTTTGGGTTTGCTGGTGGGCTTCGCTGGAGCCGGCGGTCGATAGTAATCCCATCCCAGCGATTCCTTGGAAACGACCCCGGTGGGATCCGTGATCTCGCGCCATGCGGCAACCCGGAAACCTCCTCCG